>CAZOHX010000094.1:0-7783 GCA_964579315.1 uncultured Saprospiraceae bacterium | reverse complement strand
TTTTTCCTTCTTCTTCGTTGAAAAAACTCCAACGGGACTTGCTATGTTGTTCGTTCTTGAGATATACTCTATACCCCGAATTTTCATTCGGGGTTATTTTAGGTTAACCCCTTTGGGGGGTTATAGTGGCGTTTCGAAACACTTCAATATCTTTACAGAAAGATGGAGCAATGCACCTACTAAAGTATGCCAAACCAAAACACGACAACCAAATGTCATGACGACCGCATTCTGAATTTTAGTAAAAATGAAAACAAAAAGCGATAAATAGATGGACACATATTTTTCATATATCTTTTTTGATACATTTTGCCCAACTCATCGTTGTAAAGCCATGACAGAAAAGGAATATGCCTTCGTTTTGTGCTCCCTACCTTCCTTCGGTCATCCCCCAAAAAGTCGGGAATGACTCCATTATTCAACTAAAATATGTAAAAATAAAAGAAAATATGGGATTAAAAGTAAAAATGAATACCTTTGGAGCATGTTGTCTATTTGCATCCCTACATATAATTACGATATCCGAAAATTGGTAAAAAACTTGGTCAATCAAGCACAAAAAATGGATACAATCATCGAAATACTAGTTTTTGATGATCAATCTAGGGTTGAATTTCAACAAATCAATCAAGAAATTTCCGTTTTATCGAATGTGAAATATAAAATTCTTGAAAAAAATATCGGTTACTCCAAAATAAGAAATCTTTTCACACAATATGCTGCATTTGACCATTTATTGTACATGGATGCAGATACCATTCCTGTTCAGGATGATTTTATTCAACAATACTTGGATAATATTCAGCCCGATGCCTTGATTTATGGTGGATTAGCTTATTTAAAAGATGAGCCTACACCATCGCACCTTTTAAGATGGAAGTATGGACATGCACGTGAGGTGATACCATTGGAAATTCGGAAACAGAAGCCATACAATGTCTTTATTTCCATGAGTTTTTTGATTCCAAAATCTCTTTTATTGAAATTTCCTTTTGATGAAAAAATCACACAATATGGTCATGAAGATACCCTTTTAGCTTATAGGTTAAAACAACACAACATTCCTATAAAACACATTAACAATCCCGTTTACCATTTGAATTTAGACTCTAATCAAGATTTTCTAAATAAAGTGGAATTGGCGGTAGAAAGTCTTATATTCGTAAGAAACCATACTTCAGGTGCTTTCAATCAAATGGTTAGACTTTTACAATTGGGATGTACACTACAAAAATACAGACTT
Organism: uncultured Saprospiraceae bacterium; assembly: GCA_964579315.1. GTDB lineage: Bacteria > Bacteroidota > Bacteroidia > Chitinophagales > Saprospiraceae > CAMZLN01. The sequence goes on along the minus strand of CAZOHX010000094.1, from coordinate 6,540 downwards.
ACTTGGGTTGTAAATCTGATTTTTGGAATGAGCAAGCCATTTTTAAGGTGGAATTTATTAAGTAGCATACCTATAATGTATTTTTTAGACTTTTATAAATTAGGCTATTTATTGAAAATTGCATCCAATAAAAAAGTAGATTTGTGTTAGGATTAATAAATTATTCAATAAAATAAAGTAGATTTGTAACCTAAAGAAAACTTGTTGCGAATATGAAGAATTTAGACACGATATTAGAAGATAAGAGCCTTTCAAAAGACTTATTAGCCATTACCAAAAAGGTGCAAAATAATGAAAGAATCACTCCACAAGAAGGTGTTTTGCTTTACGAAAAAGGTAGTCTTGGATTTGTTGGTACTTTGGCGAATTTCATTCGTGAACGAAAACATGGCGATAAGACTTGGTTCAATAGAAATTTCCATCTCGAACCTACTAATGTCTGTCTATATACTTGTAAATTTTGTTCCTATTCAAGATTGATCAAAAAACGATCGGACGGGTGGGAATATAGCCATGACCAAATCATGGATATTGTCAAAAAATATGACAATGAGCCTGTGACTGAAATTCATATTGTTGGTGGCGTTTTGCCACAATATAACTTGGAATTTTATACCCAATTATACAAAGCTATCAAAGCACACCGACCTGATTTACATATCAAAGCATTGACTCCAGTCGAATATCACTATATGTTTAAAAAGGCAAAAGTGAGTTACGAAGATGGGATGAAAATCATGAAAGAAGCGGGCTTGGAATCCATGCCAGGGGGTGGTGCTGAAATCTTTGACGAGCAAATACGAGAAGAAATTGCGGGTGGAAAATGTACTGGAGCAGAATGGTTGAAAATCCATGAAATTTGGCATCAACTAGGTATGAGATCCAATGCAACCATCCTTTATGGGCATATCGAAACTTTCGCACACCGTATCGACCACATGGAAAGATTAAGAAAGCTACAAGACAAAACAGGTGGTTTTCAAACTTTTATTCCATTAAAATTCAGAAATCAAAACAACGAAATGTCACATATTGAAGAAGTAAGTGCCATTGAAGATTTACGAAATTATGCGATTGCTAGGATCTATCTTGACAATTTTGATCATATCAAAGCGTATTGGCCAATGATCGGCAGAACTACTGCTCAATTATCTCTCGCTTACGGGGTAGATGACATGGATGGAACGATTGATGATACTACCAAAATTTATTCTATGGCTGGTTCTGAAGAGCAAAATCCATCGCTTAGTACCCAAGAATTGGTCAATATGATTAAAAATGTAGGTAGAAAACCCATCGAAAGAGATACTTTATATCATACGATAAAAGATTTTAGTGATGTGGTTTTTGAAGAAGATACTAAATATCGTAGTTACGAATTGCCTGTTATCAACCATAAGTAATTACATAGTTGAGTTGGAGAGCCATTCCCAACTTCATTGGGATTTGTTGAGTGCTGTGCTGTTGAGTTAAGAAATTTAATTCTTTGGTTGTGGATTTGAGTTATTGTCATGATACACGTGTTTGACTATAAATCCGCGGATGCTTTTTTGTGCTTTCCCAACTCAAAATTTAATTGTAGCATGGGACTTATTCCATAACTCACAAAATCTACATCCGAAAATTCACGCATAACCCCATCGTCATCCATTACTTCAAAATCAAAAAACCCAGCATAATGCAATGTAGATTTTACACTCAATGTCACTGAAAAAATATTCCAAAAAGTAGGTGAATTTAAATTTACGCCAGACACTAATACACTACCAAGTCCTCGCACACCCCATTTTTCTGGAGATACATGTCGATTTCCGCTAGTTAGTTTTGTGAATTGCGGACCAAATCCCCAAAGCAATGATCCTGATAACGAAAAAGTCTTGATAGGAAATCCTAAATCCAATCCTAATCCTAAGCCGATTTGGCTATTCCCCTTACCAAAATGCACATCAGAAAAATCGGAAAATAAAAAATCTCCCTTGGTATGATTTCGAAAAAGGCTCATAAAAAAATCACAATTTCTATTATTATCCGCAAAAATATAGTTGATAAAAGAAAATGAAGAAGGCTCATCTGGAGCAAATCGAAATCCCGAGCCTGGGGTGATATAGTCAAAATCTTTATTGAATCGTACGATTGTACTTCCGTCGATTTGATGACGATTCACTCTGAAATATCCGACTGAAATTTGAGCATTATCTCTTTTTACAACATAATTAGACGGACTTTCCTGTGCGTAAATTGTTAAAGTGCAAATAAAAAAAATGCAAATGAATAATAATTTAGTTTTCATAGTAGTTTCTTCTTTAGTACACCGTAATATACAAAGTTTTTTTGTGTTTTTAGGTATTAATTTGGATGTTTTTCACAAGAATGATGCTAATTAGTGCAATACAAATAGCCCAAAATTGTGTTACAATTTCATCTTATAGAAACCGTTCAACTCGAAGCAAAAGAAAAATAAAGGGCAATTTGATCTACATCAAACTGCCCTTTTCAATTATGCAATGGTTATTCCTTTAGAATTATTATTTTTTATTTTTTAATGAATTTTTGAGTTGAAAACCCTTCATTTGTTGAAATTTTTACAAAATAAAGCCCATTTGTCAAGCTTCTTACATCTTTTGTAAATCTTCCTATACTAGTTTCAAAAATATCAGTAGATACTATTGCTCCCAATGTATTGATGATTTCAATAGTATAAACATTGGATTGTTTTCCTGAGATATTGATATTCAATTCTGATGATAATGGATTTGGATAAATATTAACTTCTGAATCTAATGATCCTAAATCACTATTTCCTGTAATACATGCCGCACATGTTGAAAAACAAACTTTAGGTAAAGTCATATCTTTGTCAACCATCTCAACCACACGATAATTATCCGCTCCTAATGATTTAACACAATCCAAACCAGAAAGCTCTTCTACCACACCATCTACATCTGGATTTCCAACACTAAAAGTATATGCCAATTTCACTCCAGCAGGAGAAGGAATCTCTCCAGACCAAACATTTGTATTTTCATCTTTAGTCAATTCTACAGTGCCATTTACAAAAGCAGACACATAATATTTTGCATATACACTTTTACCAGATAGTTCAACGTCTTCCATATCCACTTCAACATCAACGCCATAATTAGTAGTACAATCTCCACACAATCCATAACATACTGTTTCTAGATCCATACTGCCTGTTGTTGTAGTTACTTTTCTAGCATAAACGTTATCTCCAACTTCCTCTCCACAATTTGCTAATCCAAATCCTTTTTCCAAGTCTTTTTCATTATCAAATGCTTGACTGGTAGGATCTCCATTCATGAAAATGTAGTAGTACTCTGCATTTTCATCTAAGTTTGTAGTTGCTTCCCATACTGTAGTCGTTCCTACTTTTGACATCGGAACAAAAGTGGGTGTAGCACTAAAATCTTTAGTAACATATAAGGTTACATTATTAGCTAACTCTGCACCAAGCACAGCCATATCTACTGAAAATTTAGACGTTACTTGCGATGGGCATGCTCCACAAGCACCAAAACAAACGGAAGGAATTTCCGTGTCAGTTATGCCAAATGTAGCAGTTCTTGTACGCATTCCAGGTTGCTCTGTATAAGCACAATCATCGCTCACATATTCAAACTTACTTGTATTTCCAACAAATGGTCCATTGATAAACAAATAATATATAGTACTTGAAATATCAAAATCAACGGTGGCACTCCATACCGTTCCATTTTTTGTTAATGGGACAATATTAGGTTGCTCTGTTAACTCATGAACCCAAAGCATATTGACTGAACCGTCAACACTCTCGTTTGCCATATCAACGGAAAATTTGACGGCAATCTCCTGAGCGAAAGACATACTAGTGAAAAATAAAGATACAAATAAGAAAGAAAGCGAGTAAATGTGTTTTCTCATAATTAATTAGTTTAAAATAGGTTTAAGAATAATGACTCTTATGCCAAAAACTATTCCAAACTAATCAAAGATGACAATTATCGCCAAGGTAATCCATCATTAAATTGATCAATAAAATAGGGTATATATTCAGGTTTTAATATATAAATCATTGCAAGCGTGAAGATAAAACCAAATACGGCACCCCAAATATGTGCATCATGTGCTACATTGTCGCCCCCTTTTTTATCTAAATAAGAAGAATACCATAAAAAGGCAATGGCAAATAAAACTGCTGGTAACGGAGGAAAAATAAACCATTGCCATGGATTAAAGATTACAAAGGCGAAAACGATGCCTGATGTTCCCCCTGATGCTCCTAGAGACCTATAAAAATCATCATTTGAATGTTTCAAATAGGCTGGAATCGCTCCAAAAATCACACTTCCTAGATATAATCCAACAAATGTCAACTTTCCAATGCCCGAACCAAATAAACTAATAAAAGAATACTCAATATACTCACCAAATTGATACAAAACGTACATATTGATAATCAAATGTCCCCAATTTCCGTGAACAAGTGCATGGGTCAAAAACCTATAATATTGTCCTTCATGCTTCACTGTATAGGGATGAAACAACAATTGGTTGAGCATTTTTTGATTGGTAAATGCTTGTGCTGAAATCAAACTTGTGATAATACAGATAATAATGGTCAATGAAATTGTCATGAAGTATGTTTTTATTTCAAACGCAAATAAACAGGTATTTATTGAATAAACAAAATATGCTTTTCTAAATTAGGAATCGTTAATATTGCATGGATAAATGGAACGGCTCAATATCCAGCCCCCATCTACACATGATGATAAGGTTCCCCCTTCATAATAGTCAAGGCACGATAAATCTGTTCAATAGCAAATAATCGAACCATCTGATGAGAAAAAGTCATATCAGACAAAGACAATTTACTATTTGCACGCTTGTAAATAGCATCTGAAAAGCCATAAGCCCCACCAATTAAAAATATGATTCGTTTATGAGACATTTCAAGCTGTTTTTCAAAGAATTTGGAAAACTGAATAGAAGTATAAGACTTGCCATTTTCATCCAAAAGAATTAAAAAATCCCCCTTTTCGAGATATTTCTCAATCAAATCGCCTTCTTTTTGCTTGATTTGTGTTGGTTTCAAGTGTTTAGCATTTTTCACATCAGGAATGACCAAGGATTGATAAGATAAATAGTGTTTTAATCGTTTTTCATAAATATTAAACCCATCCTGCAAATAAGGGAAAGATGTTTTTCCTACCATCCATAATGCTACTTTCATCTAAAAAATCATTAATGTTTTTGTTAAGAATTGTCTTTCAGGATATGCATCCAACACTTTGGAGACCAATCTACGTGCAAATCTATCTGCTTTTATGGCATAGAGATGATGAATAATACTCTGAATTTTCTTTGTAGGTGCAGGTCCAAAATGCTCTTTCAGGTAGCCATCGATCCATTTTAAATATATATTCATCAATGATTTCGACTTAGTTTTCACTAAAAATTGATCAAACTCTTGAATCAATTTTAAATCTAAATGATTCTCCAAAAGCATCAATACAGCATCATAATTTTCAATTTGAATCCATAAAAATCCAATCGTTTTATAGGTACTAAATCCCCTTTTATCCTTTTGCAATTTTAAAATCAATTGCTGGGTGAGATTATTAATTTCATCTGTATTTGATTTCAATATTTTATAAAAATCTGGATTATAAGTATCTAAAAAACGAAGTGTTGCATATTTCTGAATATCCTTTTTATGTTGATTTATCATGGCTATTTCCAAAAGACTATTTTCTAAAAAAGGCAAAATATCACTCATTTTCGATTTCAAACCCATTTTAGCCAACCGCTTTGCATCTTTATAGTTATTGACTTTCATAAAGTTTTCAATCACTCGTTTCAATACAAAACTATCGGTCAAATATGTTGTAAAAAAAGCATCTAAATCTTGTTTGTTTTCAATATAAACAGTAAAAAGATATTCTACCAAATTGGCTCTTACATCAACATGATTACTAAAAAAATCAATCAAGCCTTCTACAATAGTTTTAAAAGCAGAAAATCGCTTCTCATTATTACATTTCTTGGCAACTACCGAAAAAATTGGTTGTTCAAAGCCTAAATGACAATAAATCGTGATTTGTGCTTGATCAAAGAGCATATCCCACAATCGAGATTGTAAATCAGGTGCCATTTTACTGGCAAATAACTCCTTAGAAGTTTTGCACAAATCTTGAATCATAGGAAAAAGTACCTCACGATGTCGCCCCTTTCTACGAAGTAAAGAAGGCAATCCTTTAAAAAGGGAAGTCATAATATCCATCGCCTCACGATAATTTTTCATAGCAATATGCTCTTCAATTTGTACATACAACTCTTCATAAATCTTCAATAAATGATCCATTCCCAACTTACTTATTTCATTGTAAGACCGAAAAACTCCATTGAGTGCCGTTTCCAGAAGTTGATCATATTTTCTCTGATTATCCATCGAAGTCACATAGCCTACAAATCGAGTTTTCAAATCCAAGGCAAACTTTCGATTATGCCGTGCATACTGACGCACAAAACTTTTGA
>CAZOHX010000093.1:0-7821 GCA_964579315.1 uncultured Saprospiraceae bacterium | reverse complement strand
ATCTGATGGAACGGTTTATGGTGGTCCGATGTACTATTTAAGTAAAGGATTAAAACTCAATGGTAAAGAAGGATTAGGTAAATTTTTGGCTGTACTTTTCGCTATATTTTGTATTGGAGGCTCTTTTGGAGGAGGAAATATGTTTCAAGCAAACCAAGCATTCCAAATGGTAGAAAATATCACTACTCCTGCTGGTGGCGTATCATTTCTTCATGGAAAAGGATGGCTATTTGGTTTAGTAATAGCTATATTGGTTCGATTCGTTATTATCGGTGGTATTAAAAAAATTGCGACCGTTACGGAAAAAATTGTTCCTTTTATGGTATTAATCTATGTCGGTACATCGCTTTTTGTGATATTTACAAACATCAATTTAATTGGATGGGCTTTTAGTGAGATTTTTACGGGTGCTTTTACTGGTGCAGGTATTGCAGGTGGAGCCGTTGGGGTTTTAATACAAGGATTTAAAAGAGCAGCCTTTTCCAATGAAGCAGGTATTGGATCCGCAGCAATCGCACATTCAGCAGTCAAAACAAAATACCCAGCTTCAGAGGGTTTGGTGGCTTTGCTAGGTCCTTTTATTGATACAGTAATCATTTGTACCATGACCGCATTAGTTTTGATAATTACAAAAAATGTAAATAGCTCAAATGCATCTTTAAGTGATTCCGAAGCAATTCTTTTAACTTCAAGGGCTTTTGGATCAGCAATATCTTGGTTTCCATACGTACTCACACTTGCCGTAGTCTTATTTGCCTTTTCCACTATGATTTCTTGGTCTTATTATGGATTTCAAGCATGGTCCTATTTATTTGGAAGAAGTAAAAAAACAGAATATACTTACAAAGTTTTATTTTGCTTATTCGTAATTATTGGTGCTGCGTCAAGTTTAAATTCAGTTATCAACTTTTCAGATGCCATGATTTTTGCAATGATGGTACCCAATATGGTTGGACTGGTCTTGCTATCGCCGATAGTTCGTAGTGAAATTATCAAATATAAAAAAGCAATCAAGAAAGTATAACTCAATTAGCAATTGAGTTCGTTCATTCTAAAAAGAGCATCAAATTATTGATTTGATGCTCTTTTTTATTAGGTTTGTCAGCCTTCCTATTGATTGTTATTTATATCTATTGTATCTTTGACCTAACCAATTCCTATCATTATGTTTTTCAAAAAAATATGTATCTTCCTAATTTTACTTCATTTTTCTATTTCTTCTACATTTGCTCAATCGATCAAAAAAGATGAATATAATTCAAAAATCGGAATAAATATTTTTAGTTACAAAGAAAGTAGAATTTCAAAAAACAGGAAAAAACTCCAAAAATATCCTAGATTTATCAATGGAATTTCATATAAATGGATAGGAAAAAAAGTAAATCTTAGATTTTCTATTAGCTATTTTATATTTGATTATGAAGCTGAAAAAATTTCACAATTCACCGATTTTGGTACAGTTAGCGACCTTACCATAAACAAATTTGTTGGAAATTATGGCGAAATTGTTCCAGCAATGGGCATAGAAAAAGAAATAAATCTTGGTAAAAAATTGAAATGGAATATCGGTTTTGACTTTTCCATTCTGACTGCAAGAGATACTTTTTCTCTACACCAAATTCAGGAATTTACGGGTTCAACTGGTCAAAAAATTTTTATTGAAACAAATTCAAGTCAGACCAACAAATTTACAAGTATTTCAGTAATACCAATGACAGGTTTTTCTTATCAAATTAGAAATCGCCTTTGGATTGCAGTCGAAACGAGTCTAATGGCAAGAGTTAATTTCAACTCAATTAACAATTTTTTAGGAGAATCTAGCATCGATTCCTTAGACTCCCATTTTGACCCCATCAGTTTTCTTGGTATTTATTATGATTTGAATTTATAAATTTACTCTTTATGAATACTTCCCTCAAATAATAATTTTACATTTGGATCTAAAACAACTGTACCATCAAAATTAGGAACATTTGGTAAAAATAACGTTTGTAAATCTGTGTAAACATCAAATTTTTGAAGTTTAATCAACTTATGGTTTTTATCAAAAAGACCAATCTCTAAAGGAAATTTTCGCTTATCGGGATTAGCTACCGTAACAGAAACCGCATTATTTTTATAAATCCACTTACCATCCAGATTTGGATGTCCTGTGCCATACAACCAAGTTTTGAAAAAATCTCCCAAACTAATGCCACTCACAGACTCCATCTGTCTTTTAAAATCATCGGTGGTAGCATTTTTACCCTTATATTTTGAATAAAACTGTTGAATGCCTTTCCAAAACTTCTTATCGCCTACTTTATTTCTCAACATATGTAAGACCCAAGCCCCTTTTTGATAAGAATTTGGATTCAACAAAGTATTGATATCTTTATATAATGAATCTACTACTGGTCTTTTTTGTTTTTTGGTGAACTCAATAACCGTTTCTCTTTCTTTCAACAAACGCTTATTCATAGCATCTACCCCATATTTATTTTCAAAATACAAATCCGTAAAATAGGTAGCAAAACCTTCACTCAACCAGATATGTTTCCAATCTTTCTCAGAAACACTATTGCCAAACCATTGATGCGCAATTTCATGAGCCATCAAATCTTCATGCGTTTCATCTCCTGTAACTGAATTTTCAAAATAAAAAATACAGCTTGCATTTTCCATGCCACCATATCTGGTTTTTGATTGCACATTGGCTAATTTTTCATAAGGATACTCCCCTACATTTTCAGAATAAAACTTCAAAATTTCGTTGGCTTTTTTATACTCCACAAATCCTGCGTCCCGATCATCCGTATAAACCCATGATGTCACTGGAATATGATTATAAGTACTGGTTCTCTTCACCGCAAACTGAGCGACACCTATGACCATCACTTTTGTAGGCAATTCTGCTTTCGATTCCCATTGCGTAAATTTCATTCCACCATCTAGGTTTGTTTCTTCTGTTTGAATACCATTGGAAACAACTTGATAATGCTCTGGAGCCGTAATATTAAAAGTAACCGTAGCCTTGTCCGATGGATGATCCTTGCAAGGCAACCACTGGTGAGCCCTATTGGGCCAATTGTCACCAAAAAATGTTCGATCTCCATTTCTAGATTTTGAAATCACAAGTCCATCTGCAGGTATTCCTTTATAATCTATTTCAAAATCATAAGTCGTCATTGCTTTTGTAGTAATTGGTAGTAACAGTTCCAATTTATTCCCAATCAAATAAAAAGGAATATTTTCTCCTTCTGATGTGATTTTCGACACTTTCATCCCTTTTCCTGATGAATTTTTACCTGCTAAATCAAGAATAACACGTGATGTAGGTGTTTTGACCAATGCCGAAATAATAGCTTTACCAATTATGACATCATTTTCATCATTTAATTTCAAATTAAAAGTATAATGCTTTACATCAATATTGTTATACGCATCATCTTTCTTTTGACCAAAGATTTGTCCTTGAAATAAAAAAAGCAATAGAATTAAAAAAAGTTTATTCATAATGGTTTATTTTCTTGAACTAGATTGAATTATTCCCCCACCAACAACATCATCGCCTTCATAAAAAACAGCAGATTGTCCTGGAGCTACGCCCTTCACATTTGCTAAAAAAGAAACATCTATTTCATCCCCCAATGTTTTAACAAGACTTAAAGTGCCAGGGTCATTGTAACGTATTTGTGTGGTCAACTCCAAAGATTCTGGTATTTGATCATATTTCATCAAATTATAGTTTCCAACTTTCATACCATTTCTAAATAAATCTTCTACTTTCCCTAAAACGACTGTATTTTCTGCCGCATTTATCTCGGTTACATACATTGGTTCGCCCAATGCTATGCCCAAACCTTTTCGCTGACCGATGGTATAAAAGGGATATCCTTTATGTGTGCCAAGTAGATTTCCGCTTGTATCCAGAAAATTGCCACCATTTACCTTTTCTTCCAAACCATCAACATTTCGTTTCAAAAAGCCGTGATAATCGTCATCTGGAACAAAGCAAATTTCATAGCTTTCCGCCTTTTTTGCCAAATCCAAATATCCCCAATCCGCCGCTAATTGACGTATCTCGGGTTTTGTATAATTCCCTAAAGGAAAATTACTTCTACTCAAACAATGCTGATCCAAACCCCATAATACATAAGACTGATCTTTCCGATTGTCTTTTCCTTTGGTTATGAATCGACGACCATTTAGCTCCTTTATTTTAGCATAATGTCCTGTGGCAATAAATTCACAATCCAAAGCATCCGCACGCTTTATCAACGCACTCCATTTAATATGCGTATTGCAGAGCACGCATGGATTTGGAGTTCGTCCAGCCATATATTCATCAATAAAGTTATCAATGACAAAATTGCCAAATTCATCCCGAATATCGATAATAAAATGTGAAAAACCCATATTTACGGCTACCGTTCGAGCATCATTGATAGAATCTAAGCTGCAACAGCCCGTTTCCTTTTTACTTCCCCCCGAGTTGGCATAGTCCCATGTTTTCATGGTAATCCCAATCACTTCATACCCTTGATCATGCAACATCATTGCCGCAACGGTACTGTCAATCCCCCCACTCATTGCCACTAAAACTCTTCCTTTCTTACTCATAATATTGTTCTTTTAATTTTGTATCACAACGTTTGTATGAATATAAAGGTTCTATGAATTAAACAAAACTCTCTGACCTAAATGTCCTTCAATAATTTCTCCATTTTCATAAACGACATTTCCGTTGACCAAAGTATGTGTGATTTTCCCTTTAAAAGACCTATTTTCTAATGGCGACCATCTACATTTATATAAAATATTATCTTTTGAAATGTTAGTTTCTTGCTCCAAATCTAAGATTACTATGTCTGCCCAATAACCTTCATCTAAAAATCCACGCTTTTCTACCTTAAAACAACGGGCAGGGGCATGACACATTTTATCTATTATTCTTTCCAAACCAATCTGACCTTTACTGTAAAAATCCAACATCACATTTAAAGCATGTTGAACTAAAGGAAGACCAGAAGGTGCTTCTAAATATTGATTATCTTTTTCAGAAACCGTATGGGGAGCATGATCGGTGGCGATTATGTCCAGTTTATCATCCAATAAAGCTTGAAAAATCGCTTTTTGATCATTTTTTGTTTTAATGGCAGGATTGCATTTGATTTTAGTACCCAAAGTTTCATAATCTTCATCATTGAAAAACAAGTGATGAACACAAACTTCTGCAGTTATCCTTTTATTCTCAAGGGGCATATCATTGTCAAACAAAACTAGCTCTTTAGCCGTTGAAATATGTAATATATGTAAACGAGTGCCATGTTTTTTTGCCAAATCCACTGCCATTGATGACGACAGATAACATCCAACATCGTTACGAATTTCGGGATGACAAGCAATTGGTATATCGTCACCATATTTTTCAATATAAATTTCTGTATTTTTTTTAATAGTAGCTTCATCTTCACAATGTGTAGCGATTAACATTTTTACTTGGGAAAATAAATCATCAAGTGTTACAGGATTATCGACCAGCATATTTCCAGTACTAGAACCCATAAAAATTTTAATCCCACAAACATTTCTTGGATTTGTTTTTAAAACTTCATCCAAATTATTATTTGTTGCTCCCATAAAAAAAGAATAATTAGCAATAGAAGATTCCGAAGCAATTTGATATTTCTTTTCTAATTCAACCTGGGTTACTGCTGGAGGCTTTGTATTCGGCATCTCCATAAATGTCGTTGTGCCTCCTGCAACTGCTGCTCTTGATTCACTAAAAATATTTGCCTTGTGAGTCAATCCAGGCTCTCTAAAGTGAACTTGATCATCAATGATGCCTGGCATAACAAATTTATTTTTGGCATCAATGATTTGATAATTGGTTTTAATAGGAATATGCTTTCTAATTTCTATAATTTTACCATTATTTATCAATAAATCTGCTTTGAAAATCTTGTTTCTGTTGATTAACTGACCGTTCCTTATTAAAATCATACCGTTAAATAGTTTCGTCAAAAATAAGTCCTAGAATTGTATTTGTTGCAATATTTTTCAATAGTTTTGTACAATACCGTTAATTATTAAATTTTACAGGACGATTACTATGAATAAAAACCTATTTCACAACAATTTCACCTTAGGTATCTTAGGTGGTGGGCAATTGGGTAAAATGCTTATTCAAGAAGCCAATCACTGGGATATTAAAACTTTTGTGCTAGATAAAGACAAGCGTATGCCCGCTGGACAAGTTTGTACTCAATTTTTTGAAGGTGATTTTAATAACTATGATGATGTTTATAATTTTGGGAAAAAAGTTGATTTATTGACCATAGAAATCGAGCATGTCAATATAGAAGCATTACTGCAATTAGAAAAAGAAAAAACAATTATTCATCCTAGTCCTACTGCCCTATCTATTATAAAAGATAAAAAATTACAAAAAGAATTCCTAATTAAAAATGGCTTACCAACGTCAAGTTTCGTCCAATTTGAGAATAAACAAGAAATTATCAAAGCAATTGATGATAAGATGCTAAATTATCCCTTTGTACAGAAAGCAAGATTAGCTGGATATGATGGAAATGGTGTTGCCATTATAAGAAATTTCTTTGATCAAAAACATATTTTAGATACAAGGTCTATTGTGGAGCCATTGGTGGATATTGAAAAAGAATTATCAGTAATTGTTGCACGAAACCCAAATGAACAAGTAAAAGCATTTTCAGTGTCTGAAATGGTCTTTCGCCCTGAAAAAAACTTGGTAGATATGGTACTCTCTCCCGCACGAATCAATACCGAAATCCAAGAAAAAGCAATTCAAATCGCAAAAGATACTATTAATTATTTTCAATTATGTGGACTACTTGCCGTTGAATTATTTCTTACTACAAAAGGAGAAATTTTCATCAATGAAGTAGCTCCTAGACCCCATAATAGCGGGCATCATACTATGGATAATTGCTTTACTTCTCAATTTTCTCAACATCTTAGAGCTATTTCAAACCTACCTTTAGGATGTACCAAAGAACTTTGTCCCTCTATAATGTTTAATTTATTAGGAGAATATGGCTATTCTGGCACTCCATATTATGAAGGCATTGAAAATGCTCTAAAGATAAATGGGACTTCTATCTATTTATATGGTAAAAAATCAACTAGAGCTTATCGGAAAATGGGTCACGTAAACATTCTTGGAGATTCTATCAATGATGTGATTGTAAAAAGCAGAATTGTAAAAGATTCAATTCAAATCATTTCAAAATAATACAATGAAAAACAAACCAATAATAAGTATCATCATGGGATCTGATTCAGATCTTCCAATAATGAAACAAGCTGCTCAAATTTTAGATGATTTTGAAATATCTTATGAATTAACTATTGTTTCAGCTCATAGAACACCTCATAGATTAGTGCAATTTAGCGAAAATGCTCATAAAAGAGGAATAAAAGTGATAATTGCAGGTGCAGGTGGTGCTGCCCATCTTCCAGGAATGGTTGCTTCTATTTCCCCACTTCCTGTAATCGGTGTCCCCATTAAATCTAGTAACTCGATCGACGGTTGGGATTCAATATTATCTATTTTGCAAATGCCAAGTGGAGTTCCTGTTGCTACAGTTGCCCTAAATGGAGCAAAAAATGCAGGAATTTTGGCGGCTCAAATTATTGGTGCATCAAGCAAAAAAGTAATGAAAGACATTCTTGATTTTAAAAGGAATTTAGCAAAAGAAGTAGAAAAAAAATACATCCGTTTAGAAAAAATCGGTTATAAAAAGTATAAATAAAAAAGTGCCTGTTGACATCAAAGTCAACAGACACTTTTTTTAATCA
>CAZOHX010000092.1:0-7864 GCA_964579315.1 uncultured Saprospiraceae bacterium | reverse complement strand
TAGATATCGAAAAATATGTTTTTTTTAATGAAAAAAACTAGAAAGGACTAGTTTTCTCATGTCTGTTTTTATTGATTACAATCTATTGCAATAAAATAATAATTGCTTGAATCGAAATGACATTTTGTGACATATCAAACTATCTATAATTTATAATCAATCGATATATGTCCAACTACTTAAGTCAAATACTGTACCATTTATATGAAAGGATGGATAAGTCAAAAAAGTAGTCAAAAACGAATTATATTCAAATTAGCTTCTTTTTCAAACCAATATACTGGAGCCTGAATTTTATCGCCAGTTTGGGTATCTGCTAGAAAAAACTTATAATAAAGATCGAGATTATCTCCTAGATGTAAAATTAAGTCATCGAGTTTAGATTTAGCCTTTTCAGGATTACCTCTGTGGGCAATATTCCAAGCATGAAATACGTCATCATGAGATTCGATGATATCAAGGATGCATTGGTCATCAGTATAATTTCGGATAAAATCACGAGCTATAATCGCATGATGTTTTGACCAATCCCTAGGGATGGATTTGTCTTCAATATATTTGAATGTATCATGTACTAAAGCGATGATACGCAGAATAGCTCTTTCTTCCTTATTTGTTGAAATTAAATCTATATTTTTAAAAACTTCTTGAATATGAAAAATGATTTTTCCTTCGGGGTGACCAAACCTAGGTTCTCCCCAAAATAAGCCATTTCTAAAATCTTTAGAACCAATAATTTTTTTTTCAAAAGAAGTTTCAGGCTTTAGAAGTATAGACACGGTTCTTTTAGACTGAGAATCATCGGACTGAAATCTCTGCCAAAAATTGATAAAATTATTTGATATTTTCCTTGGGAAATAATTCACATTATCTTTTTTGTTATATGTTTATACTTTATAGAATGTAAAAATGTTTTATTTAAAAGTTAAAAACTTGTTAAAATGCTTTCTTAAAAAACAACTTTTTTAATATTTTCGTTTTAGTATCTGTTAGTTTAATATTTATAAAATCATTTAAATCTAAAAAAATCATGAAGAAACAAATATCTTTAGTACTTTCAGGAGTGTTGGGCGGTTTAATCGTTCTTGTTGGTATGTACTTTATGAATACCAAAAATTTAAGAGAAACTGACACGTCTTTTGTAAAACAGGTTGGTAATGTTAACGTTTCAAAATATGGAAACGCTGTTCCGTTGGACTTTACCAAGGCCGCAGAAAAAACAATGAAATCTGTGGTACATATTTATGCAGCAGAAAAACAAGAAGTCTCTCAAAGGCGTGATCCATTTGGTGGATTTTTTGGCGGATTTGGACAGTTTTATGGACCAAAACAAGGCACTGGCTCAGGAGTGATAATTGCAGAAAATGGATATATAGTTACAAATAATCATGTGGTAGAATTTGCGGATGATATACAAGTTACCTTAGCGGATAATCGAAAATATGATGCAAAAGTGGTGGGTACCTATCCAAAAGCAGATTTAGCAGTGATAAAAATTGAAGCTACCGATTTGCCTGTGATGGAATATGGCGATCCCAATAAAGCAAAAGTTGGAGAATGGGTATTGGCGGTTGGTAATCCGTTAAATTTGACATCGACCGTTACCGCAGGGATTATTTCTGCAAAAGGACGAGATATCAACATTATTCCAGGGCAAGATGCTATCGAATCATTTATTCAAACAGATGCTGCCGTTAATCCTGGAAATAGTGGAGGAGCTCTTGTTGATACGGATGGAAAATTAATTGGCATAAATTCTGCTATAAAATCTGGTACAGGCTATTATGCTGGATATTCATTTGCAATTCCATCAGATTTAGTAAAGAATATAGTAAATGACATAATTGACAATGGTAGTTATCAAAGACCTTATTTAGGAATCTCTATTTTTGAGATAGATGATGAATTTGCAAATGAGCATAATTTGAATATTAGCCAAGGTGTTGCGGTGGAAAGTTTACAAGAAGGTGGGTCTGCTCAATACGCAGGATTACTGCCTGGAGATGTTATTCTTTCTTTAAATAATAAAAAAATAAAATCAGTACCCGAGTTGCAAGAGGCTGTAAGTAGTGCAAAGATAGGCGACAAGGTAGTTTTGTTGGTGAATAGAAAGGGAGAAGAAAAAGAAATCCAAATTGTGTTAAAAGCTGGATGAAAGTGTTAAAATGTCGTTTAGGCGAACAAAAACTTCATTTTAATTGTAACAATATTACGATTTTGATTGTTTCTATTATAGAAACTTTATAATAAGAAATACTTGTTTAAAGTTGGTTTTTCGTTTTGTTTTGATGCGTCTGTCTTATTTATTTAAGGCAGGCGTTTTTTTTTAGTATCAAATATTTGCTGGATTTGACAAGTATGGATATTTTTATGACAAATCACATCCTTTATTAAAAAAAAATGCGTTAATTTTGATGTGCTTTTAAACTTTTAGAAGCACATTTTAGTTTATAAGTTTGGATAAATAGAAGAGACGTGAAAAGAATTATTGGAAGTTATACGCAAGATATAGAAGGTCCATTGTTTGTAGCGATTGGAGGTATTCATGGAAATGAGCAAGCAGGTGTCAAGGCGATTGAAATTATGATTAAAATGTTGGAAGTAGAGCCTATAACTAATCCTAGTTTTGAATATAGAGGTAAATTTCTAGGGATAAGAGGAAATGTTAAAGCTCTTCAGGCAGGTAAACGATACATTGAAGGAGATTTGAATCGTCGTTGGACTAAGAAAAATGTAGAAAGAATTCTTGCAAGTGATAAGAATAGTTTAAAAAATGAAGCCAAAGAAATACGAGATATATTAGATGTCATTCATCAAGAGATAGAATCGTTTAAGCCCACAAAATTAGTCGTTTTAGATTTACATACGACTACAGCATTTGGTGGTATATTTTCAATTCCCAACGACGATCCCGAAAGTTTTAAAATCGCTCAGGATCTTTTTGCTCCTGTTATCAAAGGATTAATCAAGGGTATTGAAGGTACAACTTTACATTATTTTGTCAATGAGAATTTTTCAATACCCACTGTAGCTATTACCTTTGAATCTGGACAACATTATGAACAGTTGTCAGTCAATAGAGCTATTGCAGCGATTACCAATTGTATGAGAAGTATCAAAGTCATTAATGCTGAACATGTAGAAAATAGACATAATAAACTGTTGATAGATTATTCAAAGGGACTACCAAAGGTAACGCATTTGGTTAATGTACATCAGATAAAAAAAGGAGATAATTTTGAAATGAAACCCAATTATAAAAATTTTCAGCCCATAAAGAAAGGAGAACTTCTTGCAAAAGATGTTCATGGTGATATTGTAGCTTCTGATGATGGTTTGATTTTGATGCCATTATATCAAAAACAAGGTGAAGATGGATTTTTTATCATCAAAAAAGTAGAAGGATATTAGTTTTTTGTAAATACTTGACAATCCAACACAACATCTTACGTTATTTTACCTTATCTTTGAGTCGCCTTTTATGAAAATGTTGTTTGATTACCATATTTTCAAAATAGAAATCAAAAATCAAAGAATTTCATGCAGATAACTAAAATGATAGATCATACAATCCTTAAACCCGATTGTAGTGGTGAAGACATCACAGAATTGTGTAGTGATGCGATAACATATGGTTTTGGAGCGGTATGTGTTTCTCCGTATTATGTAGCATTGGCTAATAAACTATTAGAAAAAACTGAAATAAAAGTTGCTACGGTAATAGGTTTTTCTATGGGGTATTCTTGTAGTGCTGCAAAAGTGGAAGAAATTAAAAGAGCCATTGATGAGGGTGCGGATGAATTAGATGTAGTAATTAATGTAAGTGCTATTAAAAATAAAGATTGGTCTTATGTGCGTAATGACATGGATAGCGTCACTACTGCATGTCATATGCGGGGCAAAGTAGTCAAAATTATTTTTGAAACGGCTTTGTTGACTGATGAAGAAATTATCAAACTCTGTGAAATGGCAAAAGATATCGGAGTTGATTTTGTGAAAACTTCGACGGGATATAATGGGGGAGCCACAACGCATGCAGTTGAATTAATGAGAGCAAATCTACCTCAAAAAGTAAAAATAAAAGCATCAGGAGGCATTCGGACATATGAAGATGCAATAAAAATGGTGAAATCAGGAGCAGATAGGTTAGGATGTTCATCTAGTATAAAAATAGCAGAAGGTGCAAAAGCGGCTATTAAGTAGATGTACACATATTTTTACATACATCTTTTTGATATATTTTGCCCAACTCTTTAGTAAAAATACTCGCAATAGCTGGGCTATTACTGTGTTTTTTACTGCGATTTGAACAAAATCTATCTAAAAATATACACATAAAAACATATGTACAACTACTTAAATAAAATTGGAGTTATCATGAAATATAAGTTTACATTTTTTATTTTCATTTGTTTAGTATTGAGTTTTCAATTAGTTTCAGCTCAAAATGTTGTTGAATCTCCAGAAGTGAAAAGTATTATGGAAAGATATGCTGCATCCAATCGTATGCATTCTACCATAAAGGGATATAGTATTCAGTTATTAGCAACTACGGATCGTCGAAAAATGGAACAAACGAAAGCAGAATTTACCCAAAAATATCCAATGATTTATGTGGATTGGGAGCATTCTGCACCATATTATAAACTCCACGCAGGCGTGTATCAAACTAAATTGGAGGCTTTAAAGCAATTGCATCAATTTAAGTCGGATTTTCCTGGAGCATTTCCGAGAATTGAGAATAATATTCGGAAGGCTACTTTGGTGGGGTTGTAGGCTTTCTTACATCCCAAGATTTAGTATTTCTAAAATGACCTGTCATATACTCAACCAAAATTGTACATTTTTTGAACTCTTAGAAATGTAAAAGGTAGTGACCCGTTGTGTTTTCAAGTTGGGTTAGAGGGGAGCTAAAAATTATTTAGAACATCTTCATTGTATGTTTTTTAAAACAAATAATTTTATTATCTTTGTATTTGTAAACAATTTATTGTAGTTAAGGGTGACTTTTATGCGAAAAGTTAATCAACTCATCAAATAACGATCTTGATGTATAGCTAATCTTTTAGCAAATATCCATTAAGTTAAAATAAAAAAGCGATTATCCTTTCCATTTCCACTAAAGTTTTTCGATTTTTGTGGATAATGCGTAAAACATAACAAATATGGAAGAAAACAAAGACGATCAACAACATAATGATCCTAAAGTAACCACACTTAAAGGAATGTATCAAGATTATTTCTTGGACTATGCGTCTTACGTTATTTTGGAAAGAGCCGTTCCTGCCATTTTGGATGGGCTAAAACCTGTACAACGAAGAATTCTTCATGCCATGAAACAGATGGATGATGGTCGATATCACAAAGTGGCAAATATCATCGGTCAAACTATGCAGTACCACCCACATGGGGATGCGTCCATTGGAGCCGCTTTGGTCAATATTGGACAGAAAGATTTACTGGTAGATCCGCAAGGAAACTGGGGCGATAATAGAACAGGGGATAGTGCAGCTGCACCTAGATATATTGAGGCAAGATTGACGAAATTTGCATTGGAAGTCGCCTTCAATAAACAAACTACAGATTGGCAATTGTCTTATGATGGTAGAAAAAATGAACCTATTCAATTGCCAATGAAATTTCCCTTGTTGCTTTCTCAGGGAGCAGAAGGGATTGCAGTAGGACTCTCAACTAAGGTGCTGCCCCATAATTTTATTGAACTTTGTAAAGCTTCTATCAAATTATTGGAAGGTGGAAAGCCTAAATTATACCCAGATTTTTCAAATGGAGGGATGATTGATGTATCCGAATACAATCAAGGGAAGCGTGGTGGACGTGTTAAAGTTCGTGCAAGAATCGAAAAAGAAGATAAGGATACTTTGTTGATTAAAGATTTACCGTTTGGGGTGACGACTACTGCATTGATTGATAGTATCGTGAAAGCCAACGAAAAAGGTAAGATTAAAATCAAAAAGATAACGGACAATACTGCTGCGGAAGTAGAAATTGCCATTGACTTGGCTCCAGGTATTTCTCCTGATGTAACTATGGACGCTCTTTATGCATTTACCAGTTGTCAGGTTTCTATTTCTCCAAATGCCTGTGTAATTGTAGATAATAAGCCACATTTCTTATCTGTACTTGATATTTTGAAAGTGAGTACGGATAATACAGTAGATCTACTCAAGCAAGAATTGGAGATTAGAAGAAATGAATTGCTCGAGAAATTGCATTTCGCAAGTCTTGAAAAAATATTTATTGAAAATAGAGTTTATCACGAAATTGAAGAGTGTGAGACTTGGGAAGCTGTTTTAGAAACCATTGCAAGGGAGCTTAAAAAATATGTTTCTACGCCTGAAGATAATGCAAAATCTGGGGATAAGCGTATTGCATTATTAAGAGATATTACGGAAGAAGATATCGTTCGTTTGACAGAGATTAAAATCAAACGAATCTCTAAATTCAATACGTTTAAGGCGGATGAAATAATGAAAAATTTGAGAGATGAACTGGTAGAAGTCGAACACCATTTGGCTCATTTGATTCAATATGCAATCGATTATTTTCAAAACCTTTTGGATAAATATGGGAAAGGAAAGGAGCGTAGAACGAAAATTACATCTTTTGAAACCATTCATATTACTAGTGTAGCAGCAAATAATACCAAGTTATACGTGAATCGTACTGAAGGTTTTATCGGTACTTCTATTAAAAAAGATGAGTTTGTAACGGAATGTTCTGATATTGATGATATTATCGTATTTACAAGTGCAGGTATTTGTAAAGTAGTTAAAATTGATAGCAAAGTCTTTATTGGGAAAGATATCATTCATGCTGCCGTTTGGAAAAAAGGGGATGAACGTACTACTTACAATATGATTTATCGAGATGGAGGAACAGGGAAAACTTTCGTTAAGAGATTTAACATAAAAGCTATTACCCGTAATAAAGATTATCAGCTGGGAAGTGATGCCAAAGGGTCAAAGGTGATTTATTTTACTGCTAATCCAAATGGAGAATCGGAAACGGTTGAAGTCAAACTTTCTCAATCGGCTAAGGCTAGAAAGAAGATTTTTGAATTTGACTTTAGTACTTTAGATATTAAAGGGCGTGGCTCTAAAGGAAATACCTTGACCAAATATCCAGTAAGAAAAGTCGTTCAATCTTCAAAAGGAAAATCCACTCTAGGTAAAATTGATATTTATTTAGATAAAGTGAGTGGTAAATTGAATAAAGAAAAACGGGGCTATTTGGTTGGAGCGTTCGATACGGGTGATAAAATTCTTATCATGTATAAAAACGGATCTTATGAAGTAGCCGATTTTGATATGAATCGTCATTTTGAGCCTTCAAAAATTCAAGATATAACTCAATTTAACCCAGAAATGGTGATTAGTGCAATGTATTATGATGGCAATAAAGGTTGGACGATGGTCAAACGTTTTAAAATAGAAACCAATAAACCTAATCAAGTTTATTCTTTTGTGACGGAGCACCCAAAATCAAGTTTACTTTTTGTATCTACCAAAGAAAATCCTAAAGTAGAGTATATGATGAAAGTGAATTCTCAAAAAATACGGGGAGAAGTCAATTTGTCTGAATTTATTGATTTGAAAGGATGGAAAGCATTGGGAAACAAATTGAGTGATCAAAAATTGACTCATGTTAAAGAAATTGAAGAAACGCAGGTCGAAAAATTGAAACCAGGTGATTCTGTTGATTTTGACTTGGATGAAAATGGGCAAGGGCGACTTTTTTAATCTTTGTCTTTCAAAACAGCTTTCTACTTGTTTTTCCCGTTATAATGAGACTTAGATTGGTAAGAATATAAATTTTGCTATGCATTGGGGGTCATAAAAAGTTT
>CAZOHX010000091.1:0-7895 GCA_964579315.1 uncultured Saprospiraceae bacterium | reverse complement strand
CAGTAATTAAGTTTAACCTAAAATATCAAATTATGCTACAAATTATAATTGCACTATTAATGAGTCTAGGATATTTAAATTCTTCAGAAGAATGGAATACACTAACTCCAGATCAACAAGATTCTTATATCGAAATTATTGATGATGAAATTCACGGAATATAGAAGTAGAGATTTTATTGAATATTAAGAATATTAAATTACTGCGTAATTAAAAATGAATCAACACAAAAATAATGTGTGTAACGTACGTATTTAAATTAACCCCAAAATAGCAGTTCAGGAATGTGTTGAAACATTCCTGATTTTTTTTGGGTCTATATACTTAGATAATATGGAAAAATCTTTATAGAAACTTTATTCCAAATGTTGTCCAACCGTGTTTCATCCCCAATCCAAACTCAAACCCATGTCCCACTAAAACCCGTTTCACAATCATCAATCCAATCCCTTGTCCCTTAGGCTTTGTAGTGAAAAATGGAGAAAATAGGTCTTTTGCGTCAGTATCTGAGATGCCACAACCATTATCTGAAATCATCAAGGAATCTTTGGTTAACTCAATTTTAATTATACCATTTTCACCAATCGCATCCACACTATTTTTTAAAATATTGATAAAAACCTGCTCCATTTGATGACTATCCATTTTCAGTTTTAGTGATGAAAGTATATTTTGTTCCACTTGGATATGTTTGTCTTTGAAAATAGGCGATAGCAGATGAAGGGCAGATTTTAAAACAGGAACTATATCTTGATATTCTAAAATTGGATCAGGTAAACGGACGACACTCGCAAAATTTTGCATAAAAATATTAAGTGATTCGGTTCGTTTGATGGCAGTAGTTAGCACTTCATTGATGAGTTCGTCATTTGGATATTCGTCTTTTACGGTATTCAAAATTGAGTTGATCGGGCCTATAGAGTTGTTGATTTCATGTGCCATCATGCGTATCACCTTGGAATAGGATGTTTTTTCAGCTTCCAGCAATTCGGTTTGCAAGTCGTTTATAGTTATCATTTTGCGATCAAATCCCCGATAATAAAACGTACTAACGGAGTATCTCATCTTTTGAGTTCCGCCTATATTAACTACTTTTGGTGTCTTAATGGTTAAATCAATGGGCAAAATACATCGGGATTGGGATAATGTTTGTCCGATATTAGATGCATCCATTTTTAGACATTTCATCGCTTTAGGATTGATAGATTCGATTTTATCTTCCAAATCTAAAAGAATAATCCCAGTAGGCGATGCATTCATAACATCTTGTAAAAAATAGTTTTGCTCTTCGGAAAAACGTCTTTCTTTTAGGATTTTCTCAATCATTGTATTGAAAATGTCATACAAGGCATTTAATTGATCATTATCCGTTTTTAAATATTGGATATTGAAATCGTTTTCTAAAATGGTTTGTTTGCTGATTTTTAAAAAGTCCTTAGGCAATCTTAGCTTGATGAAAAACCAAACCGATAATCCTAAAGAAATTAATATCAAAATCTCTAATCCAATCAGCAAAATGGGTTTTTCCAATGCTTGAATACCATAGTAGCAACTGACTCCCATGAGTACGTGGAGCAAGATAATCCAAATTGTGTATTTCGTTTTTAAATTCAAGGTGGTTATTTTTGTCTGAATCAGGATTTTATTTGAAATTGAATCAAAAAATCTTCAAATCAAATTTCTTCATTTTTCGATACAATGCCGCCCGAGTAATCCCCAAAGACTCCGCACTTTTGCTGATATTATAATCGTAGTAATTCAATGCTTTTGCAATCATTTTTTTCTCCAATTCTTTCAATTTTTGAATCGGCTCATTGCCAATTGTGATCGAAGTTGATTGTTGAAAATCTTTGATGGACAAGATATCTTTTTCTGCTAAAATATAGGCTCTTTGAACCATGTTTTTTAATTGACGTACATTGCCAGAATAGGATTGATTTTGCAACCAGTCTAGGGTAGGAGCGTCTATGAAAACGGCTTTTCCATAAATATTATTGAGATTTTTTACAAAATGTTTGGCAAGTAATGGGATATCGGTTTTTCGTTCTTCAAGCGAAGGGATTTTGATTTCAATCACATTGATGCGATAGTATAAATCTTCTCTAAATTTTGAATCTGAAACCATTTTTACCAAGTTTTTATTGGTGGCAGAAATGACTCTTACATCGATGGTTTGTTCTTTATTACTTCCCAGTTTTTCAAACTGTTGTTCTTGGAGTATTCTCAATAATTTGACTTGATTTTCTAAGGCTAATTCTCCAATTTCATCTAAAAATATCGTTCCTTGATGTGCTTTTTCAAATTTACCAATTCGGGTCATATCAGCCCCTGTAAATGCTCCTTTTTGTACTCCAAACATTTCGCTTTCAAATAGCGTAGAAGGAATTGCACCTAAATTGACCTTAATTAGATTTTTATCGGTGCGATCAGAATTTTGATGGATGGCTTCGGCGATTAATTCTTTTCCAGATCCCGATGGTCCCGAGATCAAAATAGATGCATTGGTTTGACTTACTTTATGAATGATTTTCCATAGATTTTGAATGGATTCATGTTTTCCAACGATATAATTTGGGTTTTCTAATCTTTGGGGCTGATTTTGTATAAATTTATCAATACTTTCTACAAGTTTTGTATTCTCCCAAGGTTTTGCAAAGAAATCTACTGCTCCGATTTTCATCCCTTCCACAGCTAATTGTACGGTTGCCCAGCCTGTAATCAAAATAACAGGTACACCTTTTTGTAAGGAAGTGATTAATTTCAATGCTTCTAATCCTTGTTTTCCTGTGGTGTTGATTGCAAAATTCATATCCAAAATGACTAAATCCACTCGATTATCTTTAAAATAATCTTCTATATGACGTGGATGTGAAATCATATCAATGGAATAATCTCGCTTTTTTAGTAAAAGCTTGATGGAAGAACCGATTAATTTATCATCGTCTATGATTAGTATTTTTCTCATTCGTTATTTGTTTTTACAGCATCAAATCAAAAAAATGTCTGAATCAGGATTTTTCAGGACCAGCCTGACTGCTGGCAGGTTTTAGGGTTTTCAGGATTTTGATTTTATTTAAATTGAATTATCATTTCCAAATCCAAATTCTCACTCCTCATGCAAAGCCATCCCAGGTTCAATCTTAGCCCCCCGCAAACTAGGGAAAATTCCGCTCAATAATAATAAAAGTATAATAAAAAGTGTCGATAACAAAGCAGCATAATATAAATCCGATTTAGGATATTCAAATTCTATCAAATAGGGGAGTTGAAAAATGATAATCAATCCAAGTAAAAGGGCAATTCCTGCCACAAGCATGATTTCTCCAATAAATTGAGTGATAATATTTGAAGTTGTCGCTCCCATGGCTTTTCTAAGCCCAATCTCTGATTTTCTTTTGCTGATTCCGTAGGAGAGTATGCCGATCAATCCGAAACTGATATTGGTTAGTAAAAAGAAACTGATGATTCCTAAAACGATTAAATTAATCCAACTATCTACACTCTTTCGGATTCTCGTTTTGTCTAAATTCATAATGTATAAATCTGAAGAATTGGCATGTTGACGATAGATTTTATCTATTTTATTTTGAAAATTGGGGTTTATATCTGGAGATGTGTGAATCATTAAGTTTTCAAGCATGGATCTACGGTCATCTATTGCTGTTTTGTTATCTAAAATGAAGAAATAATTTTTTTCTTCATCAAATTCATTATTCTGTTTGAAATGATCCATCACTCCTACAATTTTATAATCCCTGTATGTGGAATATATTGAATCTATCATTTCATGACCTTCTCCTTGCACAATGAGATTGTAAAATTTCTCATTCATTATAATCGGTACGTTTTTATCCTGATAATCATCTTTTGTGAATCCTCGCCCTTTAATTATATTGAGATTTAATGTTTTTTCGATGGTTTCGTTTGTTTCACAAAATAAGGAATGGATGTAAAATCCATATTGATTATCTCCTGTTCCCCATTGATTTCCTGAAAAGGGATAAGGAGAGCCAGTCCAACTTGCAGACTCGATGCCTTCAATATTGGATACGTCTCTTAAAATACGCTCTTTGATATCAACCATTAAACTGCTGTCTTGAATGGGGCGAAAATCAGAAAATATTTCGTATCTGTTTTGGATATCATAACCAAGGGGAATGGAGTAGTTTTTGATTTGACCAAGGCTGTATAAAATCGTCATGGTCAAGACAAAAAGGATAATTACAATTTCTATAAAGAATGCAAAATGTTTCCATTTTTTATTCCACATGAGTTTGAAAATATGATTGAACATAGTTTAGCTGTTTAAAGATTTTACAATATTTTGCTTTGAAAGCCTGAATGCTGGCAGTACTCCGAATAGTATTCCGAAGATAAAAGATGCAAATATTCCAAAAATGACTACACCTAGATTTAAACTGATAGGATCAGGCAGAGCTTCAGAATTATTGATAAGTTTAATGCAAAAATAACTGGCTATTAGAGCTAAAAGCCCCGCGAATAAACTCAAAAGTATATTTTCTAATAAAAATTGATAGAAAATATCAATGGAAGTAGCACCAAATGATTTGCGGATACCAATTTCAGCTCTTCGATCCATAATTCTACTGATATTGATATTGAGTAGATTTAATAATGGCAAAAGGAGAAAAAATCCACCAAACAATAGCAATCTGAATTTGAAAGTGGCATAAGCTTTTTTAGTATTCTCCGCAGAAACGCCCATCATAGATTGAACATAGCTTTCTACAAAATTCATTGGAAAAAAGTGAAATTCATTGTATTTTTCATAGGGCTCAATCTTTGTTGCTGTTAATGCTAACTCTTGTTTTAATTTTCGCATCTGTTGATTATCATTCACTAAAAAGGCTACATGAAAGCCACCTAATGGGTTTTTACTATCTAAAATATATGAAGGTAAATGAGTGAAAGGAACAATACAGTCTTCGGAATATTCTCTTGGATTTTGTACTATTCCGATAATTTTCCATGATTTATTATCAAATTTTATTTCTTGATTTATTGCAGGTTGATCCCCGAAATATTTTTGGGCAAACTTTTTCGTAATTACGGCTACATACGCCATTGAGCGTTCATCTTCTTCATTAAAATATCGCCCTTCAATGAGTTTATAAGGAAAAACATCCCAATACTGATGATTGGCATAATTGACAGATGCATTTAGTTTTCCAGATGGTAAAAATATATTGTAATCACTACTACTTGCAAAGGATAGGGCTAAATATTCTTTTAAATTTGTCAAATATTTTTTTACGGTTTGGTAGGAAATGCTAGAATTAGAATCAGAAAACGGTTTTCTTTTTGTTTTGTAATCTATTGTATCATATACCCATTTTTCATTTACTTGGGATGAATCAATTTCATAAATTGTGTCCATTCGAAATGCTTTCATTTGCATTTGATCTAAAAATAATGTCTTAAATTTATTTTCATTTGGATTGTTGGTGCTAAATTGTAAATTGATAAACGAATAAAGCACCGTTAAAATAAATATCGTAAAACTTATCCCAAAGATATTGATGAATGTAATAAATTTATTCCTAGAAAAATTCCGAATGGCGTTTTTTATATAATTTTTTATCATTTTTTATTTTTTAAATCAAGAAATAGTATTGAACCTTTGCACCATGTACCTTGCGCCATTTTTCCTAATATACCTGTGTTCCATCATAAAGTCGAATCAATCGTTCTGTCTTTTTTGCCATTGATTCATCATGCGTAACCATCACAATGGTTGTGTTTTTCTCTTTATTCAAATTCAAAAGCAGTTGCATGACATCATTTCCATTTTTACTATCCAAATTCCCCGTAGGCTCATCTGCTAAAATCAATTCAGGATTTCCAATAATGGCTCTAGCGATAGCCACACGTTGTCTTTGACCACCAGAAAGTTGAGCTGGAAAATGATTTATTCTATTTTTTAGACCTACTTTCTCTAAGGCTTCTTCTGCTCTCCTTTTTCGTTCTTTGTTAGACATTTTTCTATAAATCAAGGGCAATTCTACATTATCAATCACCTTTAAGTCATTGATTAAATGAAAACTTTGAAATATAAAGCCTAAATGTTCATTACGAAATTTTGCAAGTGACTTTGAATTCATTTTGTTCATACCTTTCCCATTAAAAAGTACTTCACCATCGGAGGGAATATCCAATAATCCCATCACATTGAGCAATGTACTTTTCCCACATCCAGACGGTCCCATTATGGATACAAATTCTCCTTTTTGGATATCCAAATTGATATTGTACAGTGCTGTTGTTTCGATGTTCTCCGTTCTATACTTTTTTTCTACGTTTTTTAATTTTATCATTTTTTTATTTTTTTGTTCCAACTAATAACTATTTAACTCCCTAACTCCCTAACTCCCTAACTCCATAACTCCATAACTCCCTAACAGAAAACCGAATAAAAAAGCATCCAAAACAGCCGAACTTCCGAAATATAATTCCTAAAAGCACGATCTTTCTCTTGGATAGCATAATTTAATTCTGTAATATTAATAGATCCCAATTTGAAAACATCTGTGTTAATTTTTAGATTTTCAATGGATATATTTTTAATTTCTTCGGCATATTGGAGTCTATTTTGACAAGCTATCAATTGCTGGACGATAGATTTTATCTCATTTTCAATTTCCAATAAACTTTGGTTATTTTCATTAATTTGTTTCTCTAATTCAATTTTAGCCAATTTGACTTCATTTTTTCTCAATTTACCATCAAAAATCGGAATATTGAAAGAAATATTAATGGATTGATCTCGCTGAGCATCTGAATATATAGGATTCAAATCTACATCACTACGGATAAAACCAATCGAAGCATTGACATCCATATAAGGACCATATTGTTTTGATTTTGCCTTGATTTGTTCTTCTTTTGCCTTAATATTTTGTTGGATAATCAACCATTCTGGTCTTTTGGATTGGGCTATTTTCAAAATTTCATTCTAATCAATATCTATTTTTTTAAATTTGGGGATTTCGAAAGAACCTTCTAGTTTTTGACCAGAAAGAAGTGTTTCTAAATTCAATTTAGCCGTTTTAAAATTAATATCTGCAATATTGTATTGAGATTTTGCCGTTTTTAATTGTAATTTCAATTGTAAATATTGACGTTTTGAAATCAATCCCAAACTATCTTGTGCTTTTGCAATTTCAATCAAATTTTCAGTCAATTTGACATTGGTTTCGTTGGATTTTTTTTCATTTTGTGCTGAAATCACATCAAAATAGGCTGCTGTTATGGCTCGTTTTAAATTCAAGATATCCAAAGCACTTTTTCGAATGCTAATTTCACTTTTCAAACGATTATTGGCTCGTTGCCATTTAAATGGGTTGTACCCCAATAGATTTTGACGATAAGTAAATCGAATGGGGATCCCATTATAAATATGATTTTTAGAATCAAAATTATCAAATCGTTGCAATCCAGAAGACACTTCAAATCGCCCACCCGTTTGCCAAATCGTCTTGGAAAGTGCCAATCCTACACCGCTATTATTATAATGTACCGATTGGAAAGCGATATTTCCATCATTTTGGACTGTACTCAAATTGGATTTGGAATAAGCAGGTATTTGTCCATAAAAATCCATTTTCCAACCCAAAGTTGAGTTGAATGCTGCAATTTGTTGCTCGACTATTTCTTGGTCGATAGCAATAGTTTTACTTGATGAAGAATGTTTTATTCCCTTTTCTATGACAGCTTCTAACGTGTTTTGAGCATTCAAAACGGGAAGTGTCAAAAATAATAGTATGTATTTAAGTATTTTCATTTTTTAATTCGTAATTCGTAATTCGTAATTCCTAATTCCTAATTCCTAATTCCTAATTCCCATTGGACACAGAGTTTCACAGAGTTAAAAAGAG
>CAZOHX010000090.1:0-7910 GCA_964579315.1 uncultured Saprospiraceae bacterium | reverse complement strand
AAGCCGTGATCATCACTGTGACCACCATATCTTACAAATTGGACATCAAATGCATCAATTTCAGGACGTTCTATATTGATTGGATTTTCAATAACGATGGACCTTTCGGTTAAAGAACTAGAGATATTATCATAACCAAGAATGATAATCCGTTTTTCATCTAGCATTAAAAAATTGTTGTAAAATCTAGACCTACAAGGCTCTTTATAGATACTTTTTTCAGAATTGTCTTTTGAAAGAAGTGTTATTTCGTTTTTTGCTAAAAAATAATACCCTTGACTGTTTTTTTGAACATTTTTGATTTTTTTAAATTTATAGGGGATTTTGGTAGTAGAAATAATGGCATTTTTTTGAAAACCATAAGTATAAAAACGAGTTTTTGATCTAAAATCTAAAGTAGAATCACATAGAAAGATTGGTTGGGTTGCTTCATCTATGGTATCTAGTACAATTCCATCTTTATCCAAAATTAGGGTAGCAGTATCTGAAAGGAGTAGGGTTGACCCATTATCAAAAGTATATTTGGGTTCTTCTTGTGTATAATCTTCCATCTTCAAAAATTCATAATCGTTTGAAATGATAATTTTCTTTACAATATCTCCTATTTCTGATATTATTTCTATGTTACCTAATTCATTGATTGCTATAGATTTATAATAATATCCTTCATTGTCAAAGTGACCTTTAAAATGATGCGTAGTAGAAAAATGGTTTGAAAATTCGATAATGAGTATGTCATCTCCTTCAGGAATATCTGAGTAAAGCCCTGCCAAAACCAATATCCAACTAGAATCACTGATGGCGAAATAATGAGAAGTCTGATAGGAAATATCGAAATTAGTTCCCTCAAATTCTTCTATTTTGGACAAGTGCCGTTTGTTATTCATGAAATAGAGCTTGGTAGATGTATTAAAATATAAACCATTTGGTACTTGAAGTGTATTTCGTATATATCCTAATTGACTAAAACTGTATTCAAATCCTGTATTTTGAGCAGAAATGATATTTACAATAATGGTAAAGAAAAGTGAAAATAAAGTTGGTTTCATGATACTTAATTTTAATGTTGAAATCACGTTTTTTTGTAAAATACATCTAAATTTTATTTTATGTTATATTTTTTATTGAAATGACGGCTATTTTACATTTTTTGCAGCAATTTAGGATACATCTACTCAAATGAGAAAAATCTTGATTAGAAGAAAATATTTAGTTTAGCAGATGAGCCATCCCCAACGGAGTTGGGGATTGTTGAGTGCTGCACAGTTGAGTTTAAAAAAAAGATCTACTCAAATGAGAAAAATCTATATTTTTGGATAATTCGTAATTCGTAATTCCCAATTCGTAATTCCTAATTTAAAAAGTGCTACTCAAATGAGAAAAATCTTGATTAGAAGAAAATTAACAATTAACAATTAACAATTAACAATTAAAAACACTCTATCTTAGCCCGCAAACAAAAACAAATGTACAACAAAGAACTCAGCCGCTGGTTTTACCGCTCCATTTTGAAAATACATGAAAATGCAGACTTTTCTATCAAGGAGAAATGTCAAGAAATTCATAGTTTATTACAAAGTATAATCGTTGAAGTCACCAAGAAAGAGAAAATTCAATTCAATAATCTTTTTGCACGAATAGATTTCGCAGCAAAGCGGTTTGCAATTGATAAAACGCATCAATTTTATATACATACTTTTCGACGCTTATTGTTTAAATATCAATCAGATTCGGATATCAAAATTGGAACAATCTATGATTTGGGTCGCTATGTGATGATTTATTTGGTGGAAGCCTTTTTTCAAACTCCGCCCGATGATGCATTGCAAAAATTAATTCCAGATCGTAAGCATTTTTCATTTTCTCCAGTAAAAGTACATGGTTTCAAAGCCAAAGTGCGGTGTGTGGTCATGGATATAGATATGGAAAGGGAGCAATTGATTGCAAGAGATGCGGAAGATTATTCGACTGAGGTCCGTGTACAGTTTAATATCGCTGAACGCAATCAAAATTTTAACAAATCAATCAAAACATTGGGGACAACATTTCCATTTCCAGTAAGTATGAATTTGATTGATGTAGAGATTGATGATGAAGGGGTTTATCGTCCACGAGCATTTGTGATTGAGCCAGATTATTTGATTGATGTTACGGCTATTGCCGAATGTTTTAAAGATTCTGGGGCTGAACCTTTGATGTTTTTGTTGAAAAAATTCATGCCATTTTCTTCCACAAAGTATCTCGTTTTAGGAAATATTGCCAATTTTTTATTGGATGAATTGATGACTGATGATGAGATTAATTTCAAAGATACATTTGCAAAGGTGTTTCAATTGAGTCCGTTGGCTTTCGCCAATTTTAATAATTCAATTGTAAGAGAAATTCATCAAAAGAGTCAAAAACACTATGTAAATCTTAGAAAAGTAATTGCGGATGAGTTTCCAGATAAAGAGATTGAAAAAGATGAATGTTTTTTAGAATCTGCATTTTATTCGGAAAAATATGGGATTCAGGGACGATTGGATATCTTTTACAAGGGGAAGACGGGTAAGTCAGCTATTGTGGAATTGAAAAGTGGAAAAATCTACAGACCCAATCGCTATGGCGTAAATCAAAATCATTATACGCAGACATTATTGTATGATTTATTGACTAAATCGGTCTTTGGGAAAAAATTGGATCCATCTATTTATATGTTGTACTCGGGTATTGATGAACGACAATTGAGATATGCACCCTCTAATAAGACACAGCAAATGGAAGCGTTGCAAGTACGAAATATGTTGATAGCTACGGAATGGCATTTGGAAAAATTGGTCAACAATTTTGATCAACCCAATCTTTTAAATCGTTTGAATGGGAATGTTTTTCCAAATAAAAAAGGATTTGATGTCGATGATTTGAAGCGATTTGCTAGGATGTATGAAAATATAAATCCTTTGATGAAAAAGTATTTTTTGGCATTCACGAGTTTTATCGCAAGAGAACATCGATTGGCAAAAGTGGGTATAGAAGGGGTAGATAATTTGAATGGAATTGCAGGATTGTGGAGGACAGATTTAAAGGTTAAACAACAGAATTTCAATATCATTAGTCAGTTGAATGTCATTGATAATCAAGCCGCTGAACATGAGCCTATTCTTACTTTTAATCGACATAATGAAGCGGAAGAGTTAGCGAATTTCAGATTGGGGGATATTGCCGTTTTGTATATAGATAAAGGGGTGAAAGATGCGGTTTTGCATGATCAGGTGTTCAAGTGTACAATTATTGGGATGACGAAAGATGTGGTGACGATTCGTCTGCGTGCATCTCAATCCAATAGTGCTATTTTCAACCAAAATGTACTTTGGAATTTAGAACATGATTCTATGGAAATGGGATTTACATCTCAATACCGTTCTTTGTTTGAATTTGCGGAAGCTCCGATTCAAAAACAAGATTTATTACTGACCCAGCGTCCTCCCAATAAGCCCGATTTTAAAGAAATTCCATGTCCAGAAGACTTGACCGATGAGCAAAAACGTATTCTAGCGAAAGCCATGAATGCCAATGAGTATTTTTTATTATGGGGACCACCTGGAACAGGCAAAACCAGTAAAATGCTACGCAGTATGGTTGATTATCTATTTCATCATACTCAAGAGAATATCCTTTTATTGGCTTATACCAACAAGGCTGTGGATGAGATTTGTGAGGCAATAGTTTCTATTGGTGATGATTTTACAAACCGATTTTTAAGAATAGGAAATCCCTATTCTAGTGCTCCAAAATTTAAAGAACAACTCCTTATACAGCAATTGAAAAAGGTAAAAACAAGGAAGGAACTTATCCAATTGCTAGAAAGTAAACGCATATTTGTAGGCACAGTAGCTTCATTTGCAGGCAAAGCCGATTTGTTGAAACTGATAAATTTTGATAGAGTCATCATAGATGAAGCTTCGCAGATTTTAGAGCCTAATTTGGTGGGATTACTCCAAAAATTCAAACGATTTATTTTAGTTGGAGATCATAAACAATTGCCAGCGGTGGTCATGCAAGACAAAGAATTGTCTAAAATAAATGATGGTGAGTTGAATGAGATAGGTATAGATAATCTAAGAAATTCATTTTTTGAACGACTATATCGGCGTTGTCAGACCGAAAAATGGGATTGGGCGTATGACCAATTGAGTTATCAAGGTCGTATGCACGAAGATATCATGGCGTTTCCAAATCGGTTTTTTTATGAAAACAAATTGAACGTTTTGCCCAAGGAGATTGTAGGTCATAATGGACAATATGAAGACCTAGATTTTAAAAAATATAAGGCAAAAAATGACTTAGAATCCGATTTGATGAGCGGTCGATTATTATATATACCGACTACCAAAATGCCAGATGCTGTCAATGAAAAAGTCAATGTAGAAGAAGCCGAAAGGGTTGTGGATGTGATTCGAGCCTTTATGAATATATATGAGGGCGAGATTAGTTTGGATCAAATTGGTATTATTACGCCATTTCGAGCCCAAATAGCCCAAATTTTGGAAACTATGGAAGTGGCAGGATTGGATACTACAGCATTGACTGTCGATACAGTAGAGAGATATCAAGGTGGAGCTAGAGAGATTATCATTATCTCAAGTTGTGCCAATAATTTCATGCGATTGCAGTCTATGATTTCTATTTCAGAAGAGGGGATTGATCGAAAACTAAATGTTGCTATGACTAGAGCCAAAAAGCATCTCGTTTTGTTGGGAAATGAGTCTGTTTTGAAGATGGATCCTATTTATAAAGCTTTGATTGATTTTATTCGGGATTGATGGGTTATTTATCTCCGTAATGTCCATAACAGGATGCAATTTCTAGGTTATTGGCTTTTATTCTATAAATTAATCGATGTTTGCTTGTAATTCTTCTTGACCACCAACCATGTAAAGCTCCTTTAAGTGGTTCAGGTTGCCCTTTTCCTTCAAAAGGATTTTTGTAGATATCAAGAATAAGTTCCCAAAGTTTAGTTGGATATTTTGGATTTTCTTTTTTGAGACGAGGAATATCTTCTACTGCTTTTTTGCTTAGATGTATAGGGAGCATATGAATCTAATTATTTATCAGATTAAATAGTCCATCTTGAGATGTTTTGTAAAATAAATTGTTATCCAGTTCTGTAGTGGCAGACAGAATTTTCATTCTGTTTGTTAAATCGGAAATATCATCAGATGCAGGCTTCCAAAAACCAGTGAATATAGAATATGCTCCAAACTTTGTAATGGAGTCGCATAAAAATGTTATTAGTTCTGATTTGATTCTTTTCTTTGGAAATTGAGTTTGATTTGTCAAAATTAAATCAGAAAGAATGATTCCTACTTCCAATTGTAAAGATGCATCAATCCATTTTTTGAGATATTTAATTTGAGGGGAAGGATGAAGTGAGAGTAATTTAAAGGTATCATATTCAGGTCTATTCTTTCTAATGTTTTCACGAATTTCATTGAACGTATTTGGTATATTTTTGAAAGTTGGAGCAACAATATTTTCATAGGCTAAAAGTACGGTTGAAATTGTTTCGGCTAAATTGGAGTAAGGAGATAATTGCAGGTTGACGGAGATATAATTATTGATAGCTGTAAAGTAATCATTTTGATCCTTTTCTCTATTTGCAAGCCATTCTATTAATTCAAACCTAAGATTGAATATATTTTCTAATAAACTATTTGCAACAACTTCTATGGACTTATCTTTACTTCGAATAGAAATTAAGTCAACCAAGTTTGAAATGTCATGTTCTATAGATTTATGATGAAGTAAATCCTTTTCAAGGTTTGCAAAAGCTACAAATCTACCTATGGGTTCATTTATTACTATCATTTTTTTTATTTTGAAATCGTTACTCAATGAATTGCTAAAATAGAAATAAGCACCATTGAGTTGAGATGGATTTTATTTCAATCGAGCATGTCTAGTGACCGTAGGAAAAACAGGGCATAAAAACTGCATAGCTCCAAGCATTTACCTATCTAATAATAACAACAAAAATAAGATAAAAATTGAATTAATGTCTTGTTTTATTTTTTATATCGATAAAAGTTACTCTTTTTTTTAAAATGTTAGTAAAAAACAAGCATTTTGGAATTACTTGGATGTCAAAGTAGGTAGAAATATCATCTCACCCCACCCAACAAATAAGGATGAATTTTCAACAACCGAATATCGTATCGAATCGTTGCAGAATCTTTGCTGAATTTAGAAAAAATGCTCAGACTATCGCCTTCAGACATGCCACATAAAGCAACTTCAATAGGGGATGGGTGAATAACGACATGATAATCACGCATAATCATTTGAGCAGGCATATCATCTTTTCTAGTATCAAAGGTGGTGTTGCCGTTTTTAACTAGTGCCACATGGTATTGAACCGTATCTTTAAAATGGGGACGAATGCCATTATTTTTTAAATGATGCTGAAATTTATATCCAAATTTTGAAATATCAATTTCGTTGGAAGATGTACATGAAGCTAGATTAAGAATCAAAATTAAAAAAATCAATAACTGCTTCATATTGGATTAGGCATTTAGTTGATCTTGAATTTCAATCAAGGCTTTTTTAAATGTATTCACCGTTGTTCTTAAACCTTTGAAAGAAGCTCCGCCAGATGCATTTTTATGCCCACCACCACGGAAATATTTTTTTGCAATTTTTTGCATATTAAGATCTCCTTTCGAACGGAGTGATAACTTCACAATAGTGGGTTGTTCCGTAATAAAAGCGGCAACTTTTATTTTTTTCATCATTAAAAGATAGTTGACAATACCTTCTGTGTCACCACGACTAATATCAAATTTTTCATAATCATCCTTGGTTAAAGTGATGATACCCGCACTCAGTTCTGGCCATATTTCCATTCGATTATTCAGACAATGTCCTAATAAACGGATATTTTTTTCAGGTAATGAATTGTGAATTCTGTTTTGTAAATCGTAATCATCTACACCTGCATCTACTAAATCTGCTACGATTCTAAATAATTTTGCAGATGTTGCGTATCGAAACGAACCCGTATCAGTGACAATTCCTGTAAAAAGACATTCTCCAATAGTACGTGTAATTTTTTGTTTTTTATCAATTAATGAAATGAAATCAAAGACCAATTCGCTGGTAGAACTCGCAGAAGTATCAGAAAGCATGAAATCTGCACAGCCCTCGGGATATAGATGATGATCAATCATTACTTTGGGTACATCCATCTCCAAAACTACTTCTCCCATCTTATCAATTCTATCCAAGGCATTAAAATCCAAGCAAAAAATAATATCAGACCCTTTGATTTTGGATGTAGTTTCTTCTGGATCTAAATCGAAAATCAATGCTTTATCTGAATCCTTCATCCAAGAGAAAATACCTGGAAAATCAGAAGGAAAAGCTACGTTTACCGTATGCCCTTCTCCCATCAAATAGTGGTACAGTCCTAGTGATGAGCCTAGTGCATCACCATCGGGATTTCTATGACTAAGTATAGTAATCACCTTAGGCATACTCAATATTTCTTTTAATTTGCTAATATTTTCCATAAGGACGCAAAATTAACATATTAAATTTGAAATAATATAATTATTCGGAATTTTAATTTTTATAACAAAGGATTATTGACGTTAGGCACTTTTTTAATTGTTAATTATTAATTGTTAATTATTGATTTTGTTCTAATTTAGATTTTTCTCATTTGATTTAAATTTTCTACAAAATACAAAAAATGCTATGCTAAATCTCCAAAATTTAGTATATCTATTGAGTGCGTGACAAATAGTGGGAGATTGTGATTTTTTTTTAATAATCCATCTAAACGTTAAAGTGGCAAAGCCACGGCAATATCCATAGCCCAAAGGGCAATGGATAAAAGATAAGTAGCGTAGCTACGGCACTATCCGACC
>CAZOHX010000089.1:0-8011 GCA_964579315.1 uncultured Saprospiraceae bacterium | reverse complement strand
GGAGGAATGGATGCAGTATCTTATGTACTGGCTATGGAAGAAATCTCCAAAATAGATAGTTCTGCTTCTGTTGTAATGTCCGTAAATAATTCATTGGTCTGTTGGGGTATTGAGGCTTTTGGCACAGAAGATCAGAAAAGAAAATATTTGCCGAAATTAACATCTGGTCAATGGATTGGTTCTTTTTGTCTCTCAGAACCAGAGGCGGGAAGTGACGCAACCAGCCAACGTACTATCGCTATCGACAAAGGAGATCATTACTTAATCAGTGGTACTAAAAATTGGATTACCAATGGGGGAACTTCCAGTTTACATATCGTAATAGCACAAACTCATCCTGAGAAAGGGCATAGAGGGATTAATGCATTTTTAGTAGAAACCAGTTGGGATGGAGTAGAAATTGGTGCAAAAGAAGATAAATTAGGAATTCGTGGTTCCGACACCCACACTATCATGTATAACGAAGTCAAAGTACCTAAAGAAAATAGAATTGGAGAAGATGGTTTTGGTTTTAAATTCGCAATGAAAGTACTATCTGGTGGTCGGATTGGGATTGCGGCACAAGCCTTGGGTATTGCAGGAGGAGCTTATGAATTGGCAGCAGCATACTCAAAAGAAAGAGTTGCTTTTGGAAAACCAATTATTAAGCACCAAGGGGTTGGGTTTAAGTTGGCAGATATGGCTATGAATATCGAAGCTGCAAAAATGCTCGTATATAGAGCAGCTTGGCTAAAAGATCAAGGCATGAATTATGATATGGCATCTTCCATGGCTAAACTTTTTGCTTCAGAAACAGCCATGAAAGTAACGGTAGAAGCCGTACAAGTCCATGGAGGATATGGTTTTGTCAAAGAGTACCATGTAGAGCGTTTGATGAGAGATGCAAAAATTACTCAAATATATGAAGGTACTTCTGAAATTCAACGAATTGTGCTTTCTCGAAATATAGAAAAAGATAACTTGTATGTTCCTATTTCGTAAATAAAAAGAACTTTCTCACTCAAAAAAAAATCACAATGTAAGTTTTACATTGTGATTTTTTTTATTAGTTGTTAGTGGTAATTACTTCAAAATCTTATTATACTTATTTTTATCCATAAGCAACTTAACGGCTTCTTGCACTTCAGGATCATTTCTTAGCATGACCTTAATTTTTCCTTTTTCATAAAAATACCTATTTGCAATCTCTTTTTCAAGAATATTTTTCATAACAGATTTATGCCCTTTCAACTCTTCTTCTCGCTTATTATTAATTGTTTTTTTGATAGAAGCCACCTGAGTTTTAATATCATTCAAATAGCCTTCCTTACTTGCCTTTTCTTCTACAGATTTTAAAACGTCTTTAGTTTCACTATTAAAATCATATTGCTTGGAGCTTAAATATTTAAAAAAATCATCTACTTGATTAAAAGAATAAGTGTCAAAATCAGGTGTTTTGGGATGTTTTACACAATAATCCGTAACATAGTCAAAGATTACGTAATTTTTTTTCAAATCTTCTACAACTTCCAAATCTTCTGTTTCAGGCAATTTAATATCGGGCATTATACCACCCCCGTCAAGCACTTTTCTACCACTTCTAGTCTTAAAGGCCGTTCTTTGAGACTCTGGAATATGTACAGGCTTTCCATTTTCATATTTTACTGCTTGAATACATCTCCCACTTGGAATATAATATTTAGCCGTAGTTAATTTCACCTTAGAATTATAACCTACATCTCTTACATTTTGCACCAATCCTTTTCCGTAAGATAAATGTCCCATTAAAACGCCTCTATCTAAATCTTGTATTACACCAGATACAATTTCTGATGCAGAAGCAGAATTTTTATTGATTAAGACCACCAGTCTAATATCTGTATTGATGGGTTGATTTAGAGTTTTATAATTTCGATCCCACTCCTTCACCTTTCCTCTAGTAGAAACTACAGGACTACCTTTTGGGATAAAAATATTACAAACATTCACAGCTTCTGCCAATAATCCACCTCCATTACCTCTTAAATCTAAAATCACACCTTCCATATTTGGATTTTCTGCTAGTAATTGTTGCAAAGCTTTTGAAACATTTTTACCAGCTTCTCTTGTAAATGTAGTCAATGTAATATATCCTACTTTTTCAGAAACCATTCCTGAATATGGCACATTGGGTACTTTTACTTCATCACGTACCAAGGTCAGGGTTTTCTTCTTTTGATTTGGAGATATTAATTCAATAACTACTTCCGTTTGAGGATATCCTTTCAAAATATTGTAAACATCTTCTATACTTTTACCATTAGTGGATTTTCCATCAATAGATAAAATGCGATCACCTGCTCTAATCCCAGCATTAAAAGCGGGTTGATTTTCATAAATATCAGTAACAACGATATTTTCCTTTATTTTATGAATCATTGCCCCAATACCATTGTATTTACCTTCTGTAATATACCGATAACCTTCTATTTCGGATTCTGATATATAATTGGTGTATGGATCTAAGCCTTCGAGCATTGCATCTACTCCTGAGCGCATAAGTTGTGCAGGATCTAAATCATCCACATAATAGGTATTGATTTCTTTATATAGATTTGCGTAAATTTCAATATTTTTTGAAATTTCAAAGTATTTACTATGATTAAAGGAAGTAACCGCTACACTTGTAGAAATGATAAGTAATATTGCTGCAATTTTCCAAGTAGTTAATATTTTCTTCATTAAAGAAAAATTTTAAAGTTTTCTAATATGTCCATATAACATAGTGGCTAAAATAATGCCAAAACTAATTGACTAAAAAATATATGAACATCAATCATTTTTTCTAATCCAAATATCTCTTTGTGGAAAAGGAATAGAAATGTTGTTTTCTCTAAATAGTCTATCTATATCAAAACGTATATCACTTTTTACTTGTTCTATATCAATAAAATGTCTTGACCAAAAGTATAATTTAAATTCAAGTGCACTATCTCCAAAGTTGATAAAACGCACAAATGGTGGAGGGTATTTTAATAATGCATCAATATCTGAGGTCGAAAGTAATAATAATTCTTTAACTAATTTAGTATCCGAGCCATAGGCTACGCCAATATCTATTGTAAATCTTGCTTTATCATCATAATGACTCCAATTTTTCACTTTATTCACAATCAATTTTGAGTTGGGGATAATAATTGTAATTTGGTCACGAGTTTCCACCAATGAAGTACGGATACCTATTTTTTTAACAAA
The DNA here is from genome assembly GCA_964579315.1 of uncultured Saprospiraceae bacterium. Taxonomy (GTDB): domain Bacteria; phylum Bacteroidota; class Bacteroidia; order Chitinophagales; family Saprospiraceae; genus CAMZLN01. The sequence continues at coordinate 4,798 of CAZOHX010000089.1, read as the reverse complement.
GCCTACCATACCATCTACTTCCAATACGTCTCCTACTTCTACAGTTCTTTCAAAAAGTAAAATAATACCTGAAATTAAATCATTAAAGGTTTGTTGCAATCCTAAACCTACACCAACTAATAATGCTGCTGCACCTCCCCATATTACAGTCATTTGAATTCCTGTACTTTCTATTGCAACAACCAAAGATACAACATATATAAAGTATTTGAGTAGTTGTTTAATGGCATACTGATTTCCTAAATCAACCTTATTTTGTTGAAAATATTTATATAAAATAAATTGAGAAATAATCCAAATCAGTATTCTGGCAACAAAAATAACTAAAAGAATACTTAATATATTATTTATTTTAAAATAGATAGATTCACTACCTTGATTAAAAGTAAAAATCGTAAAATTCAAATCTGTTTTTTGTAAAAAAATCATTATAAAAAACAGATACACTATATACTGTAAACTTTTTGAACCAGAAGCCTCAGTGCTCTTCGGTTCATTTTGTACTTTTGGTTGGTCAATGACTTTATCTCTACTCAAATAGTAATCGTGCAATAATACTTTTGAAAATAGTCGATCTATTAGGCGAGCAAACTGCAAAAAAGCAAATATTTCCAGTATCACGGACAACTGTAATTTAAAATTTCGGTATTCGATGAGAGCAAAATCCATTTCTAAAGCAAACACAATTAAGAGTATTCCAAAAAGTATAAATAAACTCTTTATTAATTTATTTACTTTTCTTTGATCAACTGAATCTATAGATTTTTCTAAATAATATTTAGACAGCCATGAAGCAAAAAGTTTTTTATATAAAAAGAGTAATCCTACTAATCCTAAAATAAGCAATAAGAATCCCCCATAATAGAAATCCTTTCCATTAACGCTAAAAGCAATTTGATTAAAAAAATTAATACCTTTCATATTTTTAAAAACGTATTTTTATTTAAAAGGTTATTTTATTTTGTTTAGAAACTTAAAATGATTGATTTGTTTTTACAACTGGAGTTATTAAATCTTTGTTGTACTTTTGCACTCAAATAAAAAATATGATAAAAATTAAAGGCAATATAGTTGATGTTATTCAAAAAAAGATATTTTTTGGTGAAATTACAATTTCTAATGGAATTATTCAGGATTTAGTTGAGTGTGAAGGAAAATCTTCTCAATATATTATGCCTGGTTTTGTAGATGCACATATACACATTGAAAGTTCGATGCTCGTACCCTCCGAATTTGCTCGACTAGCCGTTGGACATGGAACGGTAGCCACTGTTTCTGATCCGCATGAGATTGCAAATGTACTAGGCATGTCAGGTGTATATTACATGATGGAAAATGGACAAAAAGTTCCTTTCAAATTTTATTTTGGAGCACCTTCTTGCGTTCCTGCTACTACTTTTGAAACAGCAGGTGCAGTTTTAGACGCCAAAGACATTACAGAATTGATGCAGCATGATGATATAAAATATCTAGCCGAAATGATGAATTATCCTGGTGTCATCTATAATGATGCGGTCGTAATGGCGAAAATAGATGCCGCAAAAGCTGCGGGCAAACCCATAGATGGTCATGCCCCAGGCCTAAGTGGTGAGGATATCAAAAAATATGTAAGTGCAGGTATAAGTACGGATCATGAATGTTTTACTTATGACAATGCCTTAGAAAAATTACAACTTGGTATGAAAATTCTTATCCGAGAAGGTAGTGCTGCTAAAAATTTTGAAGCACTTATTGATTTAATCAAAACTCATCCAAGTGAAATCATGTTATGTTCGGATGATAAGCATCCTGATGATTTGATGATTGGTCATATTAATCTTTTAGTAAAAAGAGCTATTGACAAAGGATACGATTTTTTTGATGTATTAAGAGCCGCAAGTTTAAATCCAATAAAACATTACGATCTTGAAGTTGGATTACTCCAAAAAGGAGACCCTGCTGATTTTGTTATTTATGAAGATAAGGAAAATTTTATTCCAAAGGCAACATACATTAAAGGGATCAAAGTGGCAGATGGTACTACTCCTTTATTCGACAAAGTAGATATTGAAATTGTAAATAATTTTAATACATCTTACAAATCAGTAGAAGATTTTAAAGTAAAAGCTAAATCGTCAACCATTAAAGTAATAAAAACAATAGATGGAGAATTGGTTACGCAAAATTTTGAGATAGATGCCAAAATTGAAAACGGAAATGTAGTTTCAGATCTCGAAAATGACGTTTTAAAAATTGTAGTCATAAATAGATATGGGGATAGCCCAATTTCCAAGGGATTTATCAATAATTTTGGATTAAAAGAAGGGGCAATCGCATCCTGCGTAGCACATGACTCTCATAATATCATTGCTGTAGGTGTAGATGACGCATCTATTTGCGAAGCTGTGAATTTAATTATTGAAAATCGGGGTGGTGTTTCTGCAGTTGGTGATAAAAAATTGATTTTGCCCCTTCCCGTAGCAGGAATCATGAGCAATCTTGATGGGATAGAAGTAGGTACAGCCTATGCTGAAATTGATAAATATACTAAATCTGTACTTGGCAGTAGCTTAAAAGCTCCTTTTATGACATTATCTTTTATGGGGCTATTGGTTATTCCACAATTAAAAATGAGTGATTTAGGATTATTTGATGGAGATACTTTTTCTTTTACTGAATTATTCGTTTCATAAAATGGCATATATTTTAAATATAGAAACCGCTACAAGTGTCTGCTCCGTATGTATCAGCAAGGATGGAAAAGTTATTTCTATTCACGAGTCAATGGATAGCTATAGTCATGCTAAATTAATTACACTATTAATTGATAAATGTCTAAAAGATGCAAAAATCAAAATAGGAGATTTATCCGCAGTAGCAGTCAGTCAAGGACCTGGCTCTTACACCGCCTTACGAGTAGGGGCATCTACCGCCAAAGGAATTTGCTATGCCATGGAAATTCCCATGATAGCAGTAGATACGCTCCAAGCCCTTGCCATAGCGAGTAAATTCGCCGATGATGATCCAAACTCAATTTATTGCCCCATGATTGATGCACGTAGAATGGAAGTCTATGGAAAAATTTTTGCGTTTGATATGAGTTTGGTTACACCCACTGCGGCGATTATTATAGATGAAAATAGTTTTGAGCATTTCTATAAAAACAATAAAATTTTGATATTATCAGGAGATGGAGCAGAAAAATGTTTGCCTATTTTACCCCAAAAAACAATAAATTCAAATACTTTATGTTCCTCCCGTCATCTTGTTCCAATAGCTACAGAAAACTTTAATAATGAGCTTTTTGTGGATATTGCATATTTTGAACCGACCTATTTTAAACCCCCAAACATTACTACGCCCAAGAAAATTCTTTAGATACACATTGGACATTTTTCTTATTTTAATTAAATTTTTATTATTTTTACATGAGATTCAGTAGATTTATGTATTAAATATAATTTACCTATTAAGAATTGGTATAGTTATTGAAAATCACATAAGCATATTGATTAATTTTAAAAAAAAATAAACATGGGAAAGCAAAAAAGCGAAACTATCATTCTTAAAAAGGGAATTAATGATATACAGCTTGACTATTCTGAATTGAGAAAAGCTGTTTTAGTATTAAGAGCCGTAAATCATTCATTGAGACAAGATATCATTGAATTATTAGAAGAGAATGAACAAATGACTGTAACCGATATCTATATTAAGTTACGTTTAGAGCAATCTGTTGCATCACAACACCTTGCAAGCTTGAGAAGATCAGGAGTTGTTGTTACAAACCGTCAAGGTAAATTTATTTATTACTCACTTGACAAAGAAAGATTGGAGCAAATTTCTAATTTGGTAGAAGAATTAGCAGGATAATCCAATAAAATCATTCCATGAACTTTTAAGCTTGAAAAATAGTTTTAAGTTTGTAATTTTAAGCTAAAAAGGTATAGATATTTTTTCTATACCTTTTTTTTGCATAAGAGTTTGGTTTTCTCAATAAAAATAGGCATTTTTGCTATTACGAGAAGATTGAAACATTTTTTATTAAAAATAAGAAGGGTTATTTTTGATAAAAATCAATTCTTTTTCAAAGAAGACGACAGACATTTTACCAAAGATCAGAAACTATGAGAGAAGCAAAGCTAATCATTGATGCTAGCAAATTGCGTGAATCTTCAGAGATTTTACGTGCATTAGCTCACCCGCTACGTTTGAAAATATTAGAATTTATAGATTCTAATAAATCTATCAACGTCAACAAAATATATAATACTCTAGGACTAGAGCAATCTATTACATCCCAACATCTTAAGATTTTGCGAAGTACTGGATTGGTAAAAACATCTAGAGTAGGAAAATTTATTCACTACGAAATTGATTATTCAAAAATTTCAAAAGCAGTTTTTGCTATTGATTCTTTTTTAGATGAAATTCCTGAATAGCTTTACATAAAGACGTAATGGTTGACAAATAATGTGAGATTTTGGTTTTACACTATTCATCATTGACACTAAACGGAATAATGTCAAAGCAACGGCATTGTCCGACACAATTTGAACAAAAATTTAGTTTTAATACACAGCCCTAGACTTCTCTTGATGCTTGGACGAAGTTTTTGAATGTCATGTAAGTAATGCATTGAAGTCTTTAGGTTTTTCGCAGCTTATTTTTATTGTATTTAGTGAACTGGAAAGTTCTAATAAAAGATTGTAAATTAGTAATTTTCAGTAGATTATGTATGGCGAATTTCGATAGAGTTTGTTCAACTATAAATTTATAAACAATTTTAAAATTCCACTTTTTCCAAGTGTATCCAAAA
>CAZOHX010000088.1:0-8029 GCA_964579315.1 uncultured Saprospiraceae bacterium | reverse complement strand
AATAGCAAACAAAAATAGCGAAAGAAGTAAAATAGATTTTTTCATTTTAAAGATTAAATTTAGGTGAAAGGATGTATTATAATAAGTGGTAATCTACTTTATAGATATAATTTTTGTTGATTTCGCTGCTTTGGTTGTTTATTTTTTTATAAAAGGGCTATTTTGTGTTGAAATAGAATTTTTTAAAATGAATCTACAATGAAATCAGGAGAATCAATATCAAAAATTATCTCATTTTTCTAAAAATATTACAATGAAAACCTATAAGTTCTTTTTCATATTTAGTATCGTACTTATTTTGGGATGTTCACCAAAATATCAAGGTGTCTTTGGGGACAAATATATATTTACATATCTAGAGTTATCGAAAAATGGAAATTGCTACTATCAAAGTGGAAAAGGATATTCATATGGGAAATATAGCTTTAAAAATGACTCATTAATTCTTGATTTCGATGATTGGAAATGGAGTCTTCCTGATAGTGCCTATCATTATACTCCATGTAGTGCAGATTCTGTTTATTTTAATATTACAAATGCAACTAATGTGGACTATCAGCGGATAAATATATATATACGAGAGACAGAACGGGGTATGCACGAATTTCTTCGTGATGAAACAACATTATATGCTAATGATAGTATTAGGTATTCTATTCCATTTGACTCTTCTGTTTGGATTGCTATTGTTCCAGACGATAATTTGTATTCATCGAAAACTTTTTATAAACCAGGGTGTCATACTATCAATTTTTATAGTCCATACCCTGCAATGAGTAAAATTGGATATAAAAAGCTATCCTTCAAAGTAGTAGAATTCAAAAAAGATACTATTGAAATTGTATATTATTATGGAAGTATGTATGTCGGAAATAGAAAATTAATTAGATTGTCAGATGAAGAGAATAAGAGATTTTTGAGATGGAAACCTTTGAAAGAATGAGTTGTTTTGATATAGCCTATGCTACACTCTTTTTTAAATTTTAAAATAGTGCATTACCTTTAAGTTGAAAACTCTATTTTCTGACTATTGCCTTTTGCTTTTTGGAAGGTCTTTCCTCGCACATCTATAATTTATAAGGATTGAATCATTGTTAAGTAATAACGTTGTATTTTATTCAAAACCAAGCAATATTAATATAATATTCTTTTTTTTTATTGTACTTTGTCGTCATAAAATTAGCATCAACGAAAATATGAGAAAAAACAATAAAATTTATCTAAAAACTTGGTTGAAATTACGACCTTATAATTCTCAAACTTCAACGGATTTGTATTATTTGAAGTTAAGTAATAAAGTGAAATTAGTATTTGCTAAAGGGAATCTGCCTTTTTTAGAAAGACATTTATCAGATGATGATATAGATTTATTGGCTTGTTTCTTGACTGCTTATTTAGAAGACCTAGTTTCAGAAACGAATATTTGGAACGCTTTTGTAAGAAGCCATAAAGATCTATATCATAAGCCAGTTCCTTTTTATGAATCGAATGATTATTTTGAAGAGGAAATTAATGGAGATGATATTAGTTTTCTTATTTGGTACTTTTTAAATCTTGTTCAGGATGACATATTTATTTCGCCATTCATTTATCCTATTGTATCTATTGCCGATGATGTGATGGAGTTGTTTGAAGAAGCTTGGGACTATGCTCCAGCAAATACTCATCTAAGATCATTTTTTAATTTAAAAGAAAATGAAGAAGATTTTTATGAAGCACGTCTATTAATTGATACCATTTTGTTTCAATCATATTTGTTTTACCCCGATACTGGATTGAAGATGCTAAAATTAGAAATGTCTATGATTGAGCATTTTGAAATGAAAATGAAAGAAGGTCTCTTAGACACTAATACTGCATTGTCATTTTTGAAAGAAGCAAAAGATAAGCTTTTGCATAGTGTACGTACTAAACTACTTGCATTTTCAGGCAAAGAATGGGCATCAGTAATGATGAGCAGTAAAAAAACCTTGAGTAAAGATTTCGCTAATATGACAAAAAAAGTATCAGGATATTTCTTTTACAAAGGGCAAGATGAAAAAAATGTATTTCTAGAGCATATTGCATCTGGGATGAAGTTCAATCTAACTAAAAAATCTTTTGATTATGGTCAGAATCTAACCGAAATTGATAATATTATACAGATAGGAATTGTAAGATGGAGAGATGAATGGTGGCTTTCTGGGTTTTATATTAAATTTGAATTTGATGCAAACCTAGTATTAGATGAAAAAAAATCAATTAAGAGTAGGCTTGAAGTGAGCTTTTTAGATCCTAAAAAAGAGACGTTGGCAGAAGACTTGAAGTTGCAACTTGAAATTTTTAAAGAATTTAATAATGGATCGCTAATCGCATTTATGCCTGAAAAAAATATTAAAACTTACTTAGACAAAGCCATTCAGTTTTTTAATGATTCGCTAAATCTTACATCTGAACAAATATCTGAATCATTAAGGCGGGGCAGAAACGATGGATATTTTCCAGATGATAAAGCAGATGAATTTTTGGAAGGGGACGATACAGGATTGGTGTTTTTTAATTCTGAAAGCGGTTTTGAAATCATGACAGGTCTTAATAGTGCTTTTCCTTTGCCTAATAATCCATATTTTATTCCTGAAGAGAGTTCACAAGCCTTAATATCTTTATTCTTCTCACCAGATTCTTCTGCTAAATTGGCGATGTATTGCTTTGATAATTGTAGAAATGAGTTGCCTTTTTTCGAAGAAGATATTTGGCAAGGCTTAGATGAATCTATTGATTTTTTGCTTCGGTTTTGGAAAGATTCTAACTATTTTTCTATTAACAAGATGACTTTTGTTGGTGAGTGAAAAAAGGTCTATTACTCGCATTTTAGCGAGTAATAGACCTTTTTGATATTAATTTACCTTTTACCGCATCACCTCAAATTTCCTAACATAAACATACCCATCAATACTAATCTTAGCAAAATATACCCCTTCGGATAAGTTTGAAGTTGAAAATACTACTTTAGGACTATTGCCTACTACTTTATGAACGGTCTTTCCGAGCATATCCATAATTTCAATGGATTGAATCACACTAGGAGATTCAAAAGTAATGCGATTTGAAGTTGGATTAGGATAAATTAAAATCTCTTTTTCAAAATCAAGGGTATAAGTTGCCGTAGAAATAGTATCCGTATCAAATCTCAATGGAATTCTTTCTAGTGATTTGGTAAAAGCTTCCGCTTCTTCAATTCCTATTTTTATCGGTCCATTTGGTGCACGAAGTTGATTGATGACACCTTCTGCTGTTCCAATGACTCCACTTCCTGCGGAGCCTTCACCAAAAGTACGGGTATAGCCAATCGCAACCAAATCGTCTTGTTTATTTTGAAGTACAGTAGTAGTTTTGATTAACCATGAATCATCAAATCTTACAAGTAATCCATTTTCAAATAAATCATTTGGGTAAACAATATGAAAAGATAAACCATATAAATTGTCAATTGAAATATCATTGTCCCCTAAAATAATAGGAATAGATACTTTCTGTCCAGTTTCCCAAACGACTTCGGATAAATCTAAATATAAAATCGGGTCTGTTGGCTGCCCTTCAATATACTGATAAGGCGTAACCGTTCCTTGATCTTTACTATAATTGGACGAAATTGGAATCATATCATTCCAATCTACTTTCCCTGAACCATTACAATCTGCATGTGCGTAATTGACACCATTTTCAAAGGATTGGTCAAAGGGACTGGCTGATTTGGCGGACCAAGTGGTGCTTTGGTCTAGCCTTGCAGGACCTTCTGCTCCGAAAGCGATTCCCCAATAGGTCAAGTCATGGATATTTACTTGTCCATCTAAGTTGATGTCACCGGGCCAGATGTTGAAGCAAGCATCTGTTTCAAACTGAATAGATTTGGTGCAGTTTTCATCTTGATCATCAATTATGACAATCTCATAAATATCTAAATCTTGTTCGGGATAAATTAATACTGGCAAATTAGTATATGCGAATACGCCATAATTTTCTCCATTTCCTACGATTGTGAAAGAATCACTTGGTTGTTCATATTCGAAATTAATTTTTATTTCTAGTTGATTTCCTTGGCAACTTCCAATAGCTGTAATATTATTAATCTGGCAGTCATTTGTATTACAATCAGGGGCTAAAACTTGTTTTGATACAAAACAAGTTGGATTGTCATGGTCTTGAATTTTTATACTAATATTTTGTCCATTTCCTTGCATAAAACTTTCGATACTAAAATTTGAATCTGGATATTGACTGAAATAGGTCGTATCTCCATTTACAATCAGATCAAAGCCATTATTTTGCCCATTTTGAATATCAAAATCTACTTGGATATCAAAAGTGCCATCTGCGTTGCAATTGGTATTTGGAGTAACTGATAAATTCGAAATGTTACAATCGTCTTCACAATTTGGTGCTTGAATGAACATTGAATCAACAATTGTTATAATATTAAAATCATATACTTGTATTTTGTGAATTAGTCCATCACCAACTAGACTAATTGTATCATATTGATTGTATGTATGAACTGTAAAAATGTTTGGATTGGTAAAATCAATGATATAAAACCCTGGACTAAAATCATAATTAGGTTTTACTTTAAAAGCAAAATCAAATGTAGTTTCGCTTGTACAATTTAATACTTCTCCTACAAAATCGTTTATTATTTCTACACATGGCTGAAGAAATTGAGTAATACTTTTTGAACAATTTTGGTTTTGGGAATCTGTAACTGTGAAAGAATGAAAATTGAAACCTTGGTCTATATCTAAAGTTATAGGAATATCAGAATAACTGAAGAGTCCATAATCACCACCGTCCACCGTTAATAAAAAGGAATCACTTGTTGCTCCATATTCAAAAGTTAGTATTGCAAATAATTCTTCATTTTGGCAAATTTTATTTGCTCTTAGGTTACCAATGTAGCAAGATTCGATAGGACAATCAGGAGATTTAACTGAAAATGTTCTTCTACAAGAAGAATCTTCATTATCTACAATGAAAATATTTGTATAATTACCATTGCCTCTGATGTTTAAAATATATTCTGTAGCATAAGAAGAAAAATATGAAGTGTCTCCTTGAACAATTGTATAATATCCAGAATTGGCTCCATAATCTGCGGTGACTTCAAATTTTAAATCAAATGTCCCATTGGGTTTACAATCTAGTATTTCTTTCTCGAAGCCAGTGATTTTACAATCTACATTGCATTTTTCTATAGATTTATATTTGACTGATTGACAGTTGCTGTTTTCAGTATCAGTTATAAGAACGGATATTACTGTTGATAAACCAAAGTTTTCTAGATATTCTATATTTATTGGAAGATCAGCATATGCAAAGGTTCCATAACTATTTGATTTAATAGTTAAATAAAAAGAGTCATTTATTGTTGGATGGTCAAAACCAATAGTAAGTATTTTTTTATCATAGGCGCAGCTATCACTAATTATTAAATTTTCGATACTACAGGACAAACATTCAGGTGCAATAAAATTAAATGTTTTAAAACAAGATGGGTCATCATGGTCTTGGGCTCTTATGCTATGCCAAAGTCCATCTCCAATAAGGTTTATATTGTAGTTTGTATTGTATTGGCTGAAAAAAATGGTGTCATTATTTACAAGTAAATCGAAACCATTTGCTTGGTTATCTGCATCAACTTGGAATGAAAATAAGAAAGTGGAATCTATACAGTCGGATACTTCTCCACTAAATTTTGTGATATTGCAAGGTGCTAACAAACATTGATTTTTTACATTAAATATTTCTTGTATATGTTTATTCAAATCATATAGAATGAAGTCGTAAGAATCTATATTGGATTCAGGAGAAATTGTGACTGGTAAATCTGAATAGCTAAATGAACCATAATCGTGTCCCAAACTAGTAATATTGTCTAACTCTAAAATTCGGAAAGAATCTCCTTGAAAGTTCGCAATATCAAGTGTAAATGAAAATTGGTCACCATCACATTTTCCTACTGTTGAAATTCCTTGTAATTCAGAGCTAGAGCAATTTGCAATGCCATACTCGTTCTTGACTTCTCTAAGATTGCAATCTGGATTATTTTTGTCCAGAATCGAAAAAGTAGTATAACCTGGTACTAGTTCGTGATGAATAGAAATAGGTAAATCGGAATATGCAAATGAATAGCTGACTCCAGAACTAGTGTTTTCATTGACATTGATGTCAAAAGAATCTCCTACACCATCATATGTAAAATTTATATAGTCAAAATGTAATCCTCCATCACAAAAGACTGTATCTGTAAAATTTGAAATTTCACAGGAATATGTACATACAGGAGCAATTATTTGAGATGTAGCAAAACATGTACTATCTTGTTTTGACTGTAGAAGGATATCAATGTTCTGACCTTCGCCTTTAAGAATACGTTCAAAAGTATTTAAAGTATCACTCTGGAAGGGAGGGCGCATTCCATTAAAATCAAAAAACATTCCATATCCTTGTATTCCTGCTACTTTGGTTTCAATAATCAAATCAAATTTTGCGTCAGGTTGACATTTTGTCTCTATTGAAAGAATTTCAATTTTACAACATTCTTCTAAATAGACAGTTTGATATATATTACAATCGGGGTTTTCTTTATCATAGATTTCAAAATTGTAAGAATCATAGCCAGATTCTATATTGAAAAATACTTGATTTGTAGCTATTTGAGAGTATGCAAAAGAACCTTGAAATATTCCATTATTTTTTATTATAAATGAATCACTCGTTTCTGAATATTCAAAATCAAAATGTACTATCAAATCCCCGTTTTGGCAATCGTCTGTGATTTGTAGATTTGAAAGTTTACAACTTTTTGAGCAGTCTGGTGCTGTAAAATTGCTAATAAAGTAACAATCTTCATCCATTATCGTTGCTGTTAATTGCTGTCCTGAAATAGCCGATATATTTGAGATAGTAATCGGAGAAGTTGAATAATCTGGATAGAAAAAAGTGTCGTTTTCCAAGGTAAAATTAAACCCCTGACCAGAGATATTATTGTCGAAATCAAAATCAAATTCTATATCAAAAGTTCCATCGTCATTGCAATTTTGATTGGGTGTGACTACAAAATTTGTAAAACAATTTAACGAATCTATGATTATGTTGATTTCCGAAGGGACTTTACAGCAGTTTTGCTTATCTTTTATGTATAGCGAGTATTCTCCAGCTTTATCAATTTCAATTACACTTAAATAAGTTGTTGTATCTTCGAAATGCCCATCAGCTGATGACCAAAAATAGGCATTGCCTGTGGTGTTTTCAGTTGTGACTCCTTTCAAAGTGACTACCCCAAATTCTTGAATAGTTGATTCTGATATGTTGATTTTGGCATCTGGAATTTGCTCGATTCCTTCGATGACATTAATTGTTACCGAACAAACATTTTGGGTGAATGGATCAATTAAAATATAATAATTGTGGTTGGGTTGAAATTGGTACATACAAAGATTAAATGATACATTTACGATACCATTAATCGGGGCACAAGCTTTTTGAACATAGGTTTTGCAGTCAGTATCTACAATAACTGTTTGAATACCACCATTTATATTTGTGCAATTGCTTACTTCAAATAGAAAACATATAGAGTTTAAGAAGTTTGGAGGGGTTCTAAATTTTATCCACTTAGGATCATTGATGACTGTTGCAGTTCCAAATATTTCATAAAGCATAGGATCTATTGGTTCTCCTTCTAAAATACCATTTCCATCAGTATCGAAGCTAATACCATCTAATTCACATAGGGATAAAGTAGGTGCAGAATCACATCTTTCTGAAACTGCGTATGAAGATGGCATACAATAATTACTTTGACCTATGGATAGGTTTGAAAAAAAGAATAAAAATAAAGCGATTTGTAATATTTTGTACATAATGTATTTGTATTGATTAGGATATTAGGATAGATAAGATGGAAGGAAGAGTGAAGATAGACTATTTTCGCAACAAAACAAAATTAAAAACTCAATTTATTGTTTTTTTCTTGAAACATAAAAGGAGCGTA
>CAZOHX010000087.1:0-8098 GCA_964579315.1 uncultured Saprospiraceae bacterium | reverse complement strand
AATACCCATTTGTCCAATTAGTTTTCCTAATTTGCTTATCTCATTTTTTGTTTCCGCTGACGAAATCAAAATAGTCATTTTTGGGTTATACAATTTACTTATTTCTGTTGCGATTAAACCACCAAAACTAATTCCTAATAATATAAAATTAGATTCTTTATCAACTCCATAATTTTCAGCAAACCGTTTTGCATATTCTTCTATCCGTTCATCTAGTTTTGGCGTTATCCAATCAAGAGATATTAGTTCGTTCTCAAGTGTTAAATAGTCGAAAACTCTTTTGTCTGCCCCAAGTCCACTTATTGCATATATTTTCACTTGATTATTACCATTTTTTAAACATTAGAACACAAAAGAATGTCAATACACAAACCCCAAACCAGCCATAACTTACTTCAAGATCTTAAAACTATCCATAATTTTATTTCCTACTTGAACATAATTATCAAATTCATCTACTTCAGCTGTAAATGTCAAAACAAATGCTTTATTGTCAATAACCCAAAAATATTGAATAAATTTCAAATTAAAAGCACCTTGTTTCCCTGTATAAATCATTTTATGGTATTCAATTCCTTTATCGGAAATTCTCTTGCTTTCAATTATTTTGCCATTAGTAACCAAAGTTTTAACTTGATTTTCCGAGATTTTCACATATTGGTCAAGTTTAATATTTAAACCTGCTAAATCTTGGGTTATTAAATTTACATTTTCTCTAAATGTGTCAGAAGAATTTGAAACTTTACTAAATAAAATAAATTTAGTTCCCATTAGTCCTAATTTATTTAACTCCCAATTATCAGGGTATTCTATTTTAAAACTATGTTCTAATAGTGTTTTCCATTCAGTTTGTCCAAATGCGAAAATTGAATTCATTGTTATAGCTAAAAATATTAGAATTCTCTTCATTATGTATTTCTTTTTAATGAAAGTTAATGATTAAATATGGAGCATTTGGTATTTTAAAGTAGCAATTTTTCAGTTTTGCACAATGTATATAATTGCTATCATCTTCATTTTCATCCATATGACCCATTTAATCTCATATTCTTTAAATGTGTCCCAAAAATACAAAAAAAGGTTCCATTATAAAAATCAAGTTGAATAAATGTTATTTTTATTTCTGTCTAAATCCACCAAACATCAACCAACCTAGTCAACCAAGCAGACCAACAATCTATCCAAAGAGTTCAATACCTAAAGCCAATCTAAAAGTCCACAAAATCAGTAGGCTCAGCTTCAGAAATCACCAAAGGCACTTCATCCCGTATCTTTTGGCTCGATGCTTTATCCAACTCATGGTAAGCAATTCCGAATTTCATTTGAGATCTTTCTTCCCATATTTCGTTATAGGCAGCTTTCAATTCATTATAAACATTCAGGTATATTTCAAAAGTTGTTGAACGATCATTTTGAAGAGAAATAAGTGCTTTTTTAGGATTGGATGGCTTATCACTATCATGATTAGTATTTAAAATAAAAGCCTTTGCAGTGGTTTTTAATGATGTAATCTCTGAAAGTTCACCTTCAACTAATAGTTCATTTTGAGCATTAATTTTTACGGAAAGCACATTCTTTTCTGGCAATGGAGTAGATATTGGATCTGGCTCCCACATTGGCAATTTCACCAAAATACCCTTATCTATTTCGATAGTAGTGGTGACCAAAAAGAAAATTAATAGCAAAAAAGCAATATCTGCCATCGATCCAGCACTTACACTGGCATCAATACGGTGTGATTTTTTATTAAACATATCAATACATTTTAATGAAAGGATTTTCCATTAAGATGTACAAAGTCAATAATTTGGTGGACGTTATGCGAAGTGCCCCAAGATTTTGGTAGCCAATTCCACTCCAATATTAGTTTGAGCTTCCTTAGTGGATGCTCCTGTATGAGGTGTTAATGACATTTTAGGATGAGTCAAAAGGCTTTGCTTTGGAGTAGGCTCATTTAAGAATACATCCAATCCACAACCCATTACTTTCCCCGAATCAAGTGCTTCAACCAGATCATCTTCATTAATAATTCCTCCACGTGATGCATTTACAAGAATAACGCCTTCCTTCATTTGAGCAAATTCTTCTTTGTTAATAAGTGGGTGTCCAAGAGATGGAACGTGCAACGAGATATAATCACTTTGCTCTAAAACATCATCCATTGAACTGGTTTTAATCTCAAATAATTTTTTAGAACCATCGAAAAAGTCAAGCTGAATATCACGAGTCTCAACATATGGATCAAACGCAAGGACTTTCATGCCTAAGCCCAATCCTTTTTTGGCAGTTTCTACACCAATTTGTCCAAAACCAATTATACCCAAAGTTTTACCTTTCAATTCAATTCCTTTTGAATATGATTTTTTTAAATCTTTAAATTTCTTATCTCCTTGAGTAGGCATCTGTCTATTGGCATCTTGTAAAAATCGACTTAGCGTCAAGAAATGACCAAAAACTAATTCTGCAACAGCATTTGAAGACGCACCTGGTGTATTGTAAATTGCGATTCCCTTGGATTTGGCGTAATCAACATCTATATTATCCAGTCCAACACCCGCTCTAGCAATTACTTTAAGATTTGGACATTGGTCAATTAAATCTTTTCTCACTTTTGTAGCACTCCTTACAATTATGACATCGTATTTGGGTAGCTCATTCGGCAAATCGCTTTGAGCAATTTTCACAGTATCAACTTTACAGCCATCTGCTTCTAATAATCGTTGTCCTTCAGGGTGAATCCCGTCATTTGCTAAAATCTTAATCATAATCATAATGTTTTTCTACAAAAATGCAAAGTAAATCTTTTTTCAATACTAAATCCAGTTTTTCGCAAAAACTATTCCAAAAACAGGTATTTTTAAATCAAAAAAAGCAATTATCTAAACAAAGTAGGGCGTTCTGTAATCTCATGATAACAAATCGATTCATCTGCATAATAATGAAACACCATACTCTTTCGGGTTGCATCAGAATTGGTTTGCGGTTCTCCACCATGCAAGAGATTGGCATGCCAAATCAAAACATCTCCTTTTTTAGGTAAAAAAATCTGTTTTTCTAAGGAATTTGCATCCAATACATCTTGAATTTTATCTTCGTAATCGCTATAAATTTTATTTCCTAGTTTGTATTTTGTACTTATATTTCCAAAATCACCATTCATTATATAAGGTAATCGATGAGAGCCAGGATAATAATGCAAAGGACCACTATCAGGCTGAATATCTTCTAATGCTATCCAAATAGCAATCAAATTTCCAAGTGGAAACGTAGTCATGTGGATAGAATCCGAGTGTGTTCGTTGCTGACTTCCTGTGATAAAATTTATACTTTGAAAAAGGCTCACTTTTTTATCCATCAACATTTCAAGAATAGGCATTATCCTTCCTTGTCCTGCATTTTTCAAAATTTCAGAATCATGAAAGGCAAACATGATTTTATTACCATATTGCCAATTTGCTTTTTTGGATTGAATTAATCGATCAATTTCACCATTAAATTGGTCAATCTCATTTTCCGAAAAGAAATTTTCCAAGATAGCATATCCATTTGTTGACCAATTTAGCAAGGACTCTTGATATAAAACAGGAAGATTTCCGAAATTTAGATTTTTGGGTAAAAAATCTTTTGAATCAACTACATCATATCGATTCTTTGGACTTTCTAAATGAATAAAATCCCTACTTGAGATAGATTGATAATACTTTTTCTTCAATCCATATTTTTCATACAACGGGATATTATGCTCTAAAGCCTTTTTTTGAAAAAAATTATACCATTCATAACTCCATTTATACTTCCTTAATACATCAAACAACATAAAATCACTTTTATTACTTAAAATTTTAATGTAAAAATAATAAAATACTATCAATTGAATAAAATTTATATATTTTTGTGACTAGAAAGAAGTGATATGAAAAAGTTAGATTTTAAAATCCAAACAGGGAGTATTTCAGATGTTCAAAATTTATCGCTTCAAATACCTGAATTTGAGACGCCCTACTCAGATGAGAAATTCAAAAAAAGACTATTAGAAAACAAAAGTTTAATCCTTATTGCATCCTATAATGGGCAGCAAATTGGATTCAAGGCAGGTTATAAAAGAGATGATTATTTCTATTCTTGGGTAGGGGCTGTGTTGCCCGAGTATAGAAAAATGGGCATAGCAAAAAAACTTGCAATATACCAAGAGAAATGGGCAAAAAAAGAAGGTTTTGACCAGATTGTATTTAAAACACGCAACCGATTCAAATCAATGTTGCTCTTTGGATTAACCAATGGATTTGATATTATTGGCTTTGAAGCCAAAGATGATATTTCAAACTTTAGAATTATTTTAAAAAAAGATATATAATGACAATGAAAAAATTACTATTTATACTTTGTGTTTTTGCTTCCACTCAAGTTTCTGCACAGAAATTTGGTTACGGCTTCAAAGCTGGATTGAATTTTTCAACCATATTAGGCCCTTTAGAACAAGATGACCAAGGAAATAATTTAGAATCTCATAAATATAACTCAGGTTTCCATATTGGAGCAATGGCACATTATACTTTTAATGATATCGTTGGAGTTCGATTGGAATTTTTATTTTCGCAAAGGGGAAATAAATACAAATATAACGGCACAAGTTATCAAAGAATATTGCTACCAAACAATGAAGAAGTTTTTATTATTGGCATGCAAAATAGACTGGTAAATGTCACTAATTCTTATATTGATTTACCTGTTTCTGTATTTGCTAGAGTTTTGCCTTGGTTAGAATTGTCGGGTGGTCTAAGTTTTGGATTCATGACCAATTCATCAGGTGCTGGAGAGTTGGTTTTTAAGGGAATATCTCCCAAAGGGGCAAATATTGATGAATATACCATTTCCTTGGATTATGATTATCTTAAAGACAAACCAGGTGGAATAGGAAATTCGATAGATGAAAGTATTGATGTAAATGTTGATGGAAACAACGTCGTATTACCAAAATCTTTTGGTGCTTATTACAGCAATACAAATGACTTAGAAACACCGTTATTCAATAAATTTGAGATGGGTGTAGTAGGTGGAGCGTCTATTTTTTTAAACCAAGGATTATTCTTAGGGCTAAAAGTATATTATGGCGTGTCTGATTTAACCAATAATAATGCTGATCCTGTATTGTATAAAAGAGGAGAAAGTGGATATATTTTCAATAATGATGTAGATCGTAGTTTATCTTTTCAGACTTCTATTGGGTTTAGTTTTTAGGAAAAATTAAGTAGAAATTTATGGATAAACCATTACTCAACTATTAACAAGAATTGCTTTAGTAATTCAACTCACCTACTCCACATAACTAGCACAATTATTGTAATACACAAAGAAACCGTTTACCCAATGAGATTTCTTTTACAACTGTGTATCGTATTTTTTGCAAATAATTTGATGGCTCAAATCTATGTTCAAGATTTTGAGACTTCTATCGATGATATGATTTTGGTAGATAATGATCAAAATACACCTAATGTCATTGTAGAAAATTTTGAAGATGCCTGGACTCTTTCTAAGGATGAGAAACTAGGTAACGGATCTCAAGTTGCCATCAGCAATTCATGGTATTCACCACGTGGAATTGCAGACGATTGGATGATTACTCCGAAAATTGAAATTCCTAATAACAAAATCGTTTTGAACTGGGAAGCGAAGTCTTTCAATATGGATTTTCGGGATGGATATCAGGTTTTAGTTTCAACTACAGGTACAGAACTTTCAGATTTTAAAGATATTATTTTTGAAATAGATCATGAGATGGTCGATTGGACAGAGCGATTTATTTCACTACAAAATTATGCTGGAAAATCTATTCATATTGCCTTTAGAAACAATTCAAATGACATGGTACTCCTTGGTTTAGATAATATTATAGTAAAGGAAATCAAGAGTAATCGTGCTAAAATTTCAAGCATTACAACGCCCCAATTTCATACTATAAACACACCACTATTTATTGATGGTACTTTTGTAAATACGGGAGCCAATAATATTTCAAATATTAAAATCCAATACAAAATCAAGGAAGAAACTTTTGTCAAAGAAATTTCAGATATTGACTTACCTTATGGACAATCTTTTCCTTTTTCCATAAAAACGAATATTGAAATTAATGAATATAAAGACTATAAATTGGATATTTCAACCCTACATCCAAATGGTGTTGCAGATGAAATTGGCGATAAAATAACTCAAAAATTAATCATTACCCCCGTTAGTACTCATTCAAAAAGAATGATGATAGCAGAAGAAAGTACAAGTACAAAATGTGGTGCTTGTCCCAAAGGGCATGTCTGGATGGATTATATGTCCAAAAAATATCCCGATGATTTTATCGGTATTGCAATACATTTTGGAGCAAACGATCCCATGAATGTAAATCCATATAGCGATCCAATTGAGCAACTTCCAGGATTCAAAGGTTCTCCCCAAGTTTTAATCAATCGAAAACAATTTTTTAATGTTTCTGAAATGGAATTGATGCATCTTGCCATTGTAAATGAAATTACACCTATTGGTTTTGATGACAATGTGGACGTAATCGTCAATGAGAATGAGCATACGGTTCAAGTTAAATTCAAGGCGATTTCATATGCTCATTTATCTGATATTGATTATCGTTTCAATGTAGTTTTCATTGAAAACGACGTCAAAGGCAATAGCGAAGACTATAATCAAGACAATGATTTTTCTGAAAGAGAACCCATACTAGAAGGTGCTGGTCACAATTGGTCATCAGAATCCGATCCTGTACCTGCGTCTAAAATGAAATACGATTTAGTGGCTAGGTCTATCATAGGTGGTTGGGATGGATATCAATATAGTTTGCCCCGAAATCTTGCCAAAGATGAAATTGTTGAGCAAAAATACATCGGTTATGTCAGTAATGAGTGGAATCGATCCAAAATGTATGCAATTATCATGATTATTGATAATAAATCCGGAGAGATTCTCAACGCAAAGAAAATAAGTATTGCAAAATCTGTAGGAACAGAAACTTTATCCCTTGCTTCCAAAATATCTATTTTTCCAAATCCGACATTTGGAATAATTAATATCCAACCATCTTTTTCGAAATCCAAATCTATGGATATTCAGTTGACTAATACTAACGGACAAGTGGTGTATAAAGGAAATTATACTTCTGTTTCTAAAAATCCTATTCAATTACCAAAATCAGACTTCCTCCCTGGACTCTATTTTTTACAAATTATTTGTGATGAGAAAATTGAAATTTTTAAAATAATTGTACAATAAGTTTTTTCAACACCACTTACAATTTAGATGCAAAACCACCTCCAAAAATTGTTATACCACTGTAGTAATTTTTTTAAATAAATCCTTCGTACCTTTGATTACTTAATCATTAGATCAATAGTATGAATATTTCAGAATTACTACACAAAGCCTTAAATCTTGAATTTTTATCCGCAGAAGAAGGCGTTTTTCTTTTTGAAAACGCTTCAACGGCAGAGTTGATGTATGTCGGAAACAAACTCCGTTTTCATCACGTCCCTGAGAAAAAAGTATCATGGATTATTGATAGAAATGCAAATACAACAAATGTATGTGTTGCCAATTGTAAATTTTGTAATTTTTATCGTCGTCCAGGGCACGACGAAGCCTATATCACCACTATTGATGAATATAAAACCAAGATTGACGAAACATTTCAACTTGGTGGAGAGCAACTACTCCTTCAAGGGGGGCATAATCCCGATATGGGACTACAATATTATGTAGATTTATTTAGTGAACTCAAACAACTCTATCCAAATCTAAAATTACATGCGTTAGGGCCACCTGAAATTGCTCATATTGCAAAATTGGAACAATCTACGCATTTAGATGTATTGTACAAGTTGAAAAAAGCAGGACTAGATTCCCTTCCAGGAGCGGGAGCTGAAATATTAAGTGATCGAGTAAGAAGATTGGTATCTAAAGGAAAATGTGGATCAAAAGAATGGTTAGATGTAATGCGAACTGCCCATCAATTGAATTTAACAACATCAGCTACTATGATGTTTGGTCATGTGGAAACCAACTTAGAACGAATGCAACATTTTGTAGATATTCG
>CAZOHX010000086.1:0-8110 GCA_964579315.1 uncultured Saprospiraceae bacterium | reverse complement strand
TATCATTAAATCAAGCAGGAAATTATCTACTAGAGTTGGAATCATCTGATGGTTGTAAATCAGCATTAGATACCGTAGAGATTGCAGTGCAACCCAAATCTAGTCCAAATTTATTGGCAAATAGTTTATCTATTTGTGAAGGGGAAGCCCTTGAATTGAGAACTGATTCTATTCACGGAAATGTGATTTACAAATGGTTTAAAAATGGAATTACATTGGATACTACCACGGTTCCTATTTTAAATATTGAATCTTCAATAGCAGGGGATTATAGTGTCATGGTAGAGTCTAGTGAATGTGCATCAGATATATCCAATGAAGTGACCGTAGAAGTAGTACATTCCAACATAGCAACCAATATTTTAAATCTCGCTAGCGAAGAAAGTCCTGTTTGTGAAGGGACAAGCCTCGAATTATCGGTAGTTAATCCCAATCCAGAAGTACTTTATAAGTGGTATGATTCAGATGATAATTTCCTTAAAGAAGGTGTCGCTTTAGAATTAAATAATATTCAAAATGATGATGAAGGTCAGTATTATGTATTGGGAACGATAAACAATTGTGAAATTCCTGAAGCTAGTACCGAAGTATTTGTGGTACAACAGCCTACGGTACAACCGATCATTGATGATTCAAGTTTGGAAATATGTAAAGGTTTAGATTTGGAACTATCCATAAATAATCAAATTGATATTGATACCACCGAAACGATAGAATATATTTGGTTTTTAAATGGAACGGAAATTGGTTCTACATCATTACCCAATTTACAATTGAATAATGTAACCACTTCTGAAGCAGGGGCATATAGTGTGCTTGTCTCTTCGTCAGGTTGTAATGGAGCAATTTCCGATTCAGTGAATGTAGTGGTTGATAATGTTCCAGATGATTTACAAGCCATTGTTGGTCCAGATAATCGAATTTGTAATGAAAATGAATATCAAATAACTGCTCAACCCTTGAGTAGTGGAACGGGATATTGGACAGCAATAGATGGGGGAAATATAAATGATATCAATAGCGACACAACGATTGTTACTGGTTTGTCTGAAGGAGTTTATAACTTTATTTGGACGGTTGATTTTGAATCTTGTATTGGATATGCTAGCGATACTTTGGTAGTCACAGTCGGCGAAGCAGATGAGAAAGCCGACGCAGGAGAAGATGAGGCTATTTGCATAACGGATATAAGTAATGTATTTCTAAATGCCGAAGTTCCGCAAGTTGGTACAGGACATTGGGAGCAAGTGAATGGAGGAAATGTTTCCATTTTGAGTGAAAATGTTGCTACTTCAAAGATTGAAAATTTAGATATAGGTGGATATGACTTTATTTGGGTGCTATCAGATGGCAATTGTATAGATTATACATCAGATACGGTGCATGTTTTTGTTCAGGATGTGCCTGATGACGAAGCAGTCATTTATGATGATTTTCTAGAATCATGTAGCCCCAATCAAGTGACTATCAGTGCTGAATCACCCTCTGAAAATATTACGGGACAGTGGGAAGTACTAGGGCAAGGAGATGTTTTATCTCCAAATAGTGCTGGATCGGTTGTTTCAGGACTTTCAGTAGGAGAAAACACTTTAGTCTGGACTTTAATAGACGATGTATGTGGAGCTTTTTCAGAAGATACAATGTTGATAAAAGTATTTGAATTAGTAGAAGCTGCAGATGATGAATTTAGTGTAAATATCGGAGATACGATTACAGGGAGCGTTATTTCCAATGACTATATTGGAAATGTAGGTACTATTGATTTTGGCGTTTATAATGCTCCAGAACATGGTACCGTAACACTTGCCGCAGATGGTACAATGATCTATATACCCGTAGCGGGTTATCAAGGTGAAGATGAATTTGTTTACTCTATAACCAATTTGGTCTGTGGGCAACAAGAATTAGCACGAGTAAGGATAACAATAAAAGAAGATATTGATCCAAATGACTGTAATGTGCCTAACTTAATTACTCCCAATGGAGATCAATCAAACGATTACCTAGTGATTAAGTGTGCAGATGTTTTGCCCGAAAATCATTTGGTTATTTTTAACCGATGGGGAGATAAGGTTTTTGAAGCTGCTCCTTATCACAATGATTGGAAAGGCGAATTGAAAGGAAAAAAACTTCCAGCGGGTACATATTTTTATATTTTTAAAAAACAAAAAATAGATGCCAATCCAAAAACGGGATATATTTCAATTGTTAAATAGCATTTAGATTTTAAAAAAAAATGAGAGATATATTTTTTGGCACTTTTTGTGTCGGAAAACTAGCATGATTGATTTGAAGTGATTAAATCATTTAAGTTTTGAAGAATCAACATATTATTTCATGTATGAATTAATTAGAAAAATAACGATATAATGAAGAAAACATATTTATTAATAAATTTTGTCTGTCTTAGTATTCTTGCTATTGCCCAACATGCCCCACAATTTTCAACCTTTATGTTTAATAAGTTGGCATATAATCCAGCTTATGCAGGAAGCAGAGAAGTATTGACCATTGGTGCAGATTATCGAAATCAATGGACAGGTATAGAAGGTGCTCCTAAGACGGTAAGTATTTATGCTCATACTCCTTTTTTTAAACAACGAGCTGGTGCTGGATTGAGTATTGTTTCGGATAAAATAGGTATGATGAATTTTAACTATATCAATTTATCCTATAATTACAAGATTCCATTATCAAATGGATCGTCCTTAGCCATCGGATTGATGGGGCGATTGGAGCATGGAGCTATTGATTGGTCAAAGACGGATGCTGTGGATGGTAATGACAGGTTGGTTCAATCTACGAAAACATCTAAAGTTCAACCCAATTTTGGTTTGGGGATGTACTATTCGCATGAAAATTATTATGTAGGACTTTCCGTACCGCAAGTCATGAAAAATACACTTTATTCTAATCTAGAAACAGTAGTAAATAATCGAAATTTCTATTTGATGGGAGGAGCCGTATTTAAAGTAACAGATAATGTGAAATTTAAACCTTCTGCATTGGTGACATATAACTTCCATGCTCCTTTTGAAATGGAAGTAAATGCCAACTTTATTTTTATGGATACCTTTTGGGTAGGGGCTTCTTATCGTTTGGAAGACTCCTTTGATGCAGTTGTGGCCTATCAAATTAACAAGCAAATCAAGGCGGCTTTAGTGGCAGATTTTACGCTCTCTGAACTGAGAGATTATACCAGTGGTAGCTTTGAATTTTTGGTGGAATATTCCTTTGATTATGATAACATTAGGGTAAAAAATCTGCGATATTTTTAATTTATTTAGAAATTGATCTACTTGAATTAAGTTAGAAAATTAAAATCAAAAGTAATGAAATATAAATTAATAATATTGGGGTTGATGGTCTTTGTTTCGATAGAAATAAGGGCACAACTTCCCATGAATATCGAAACGGATACAACTTTTGTTGAAACAAGAGCAGTTGTGTCAGGAGTAAGGGTCAAAAGAGCTGCTAAATTGTACAAGTCACATGGGTATAAAGCATCTATAAATATGTACAATAGTTTGAATAAAAAGGGGAGATTGTCCAAAAGCCATATGAATATGCTTGCAGATAGCTATCGTTTAAATGGAGATAGTGAAAATGCAGAATACTGGTATGCTAAGTTTGTCAAGGAAGCTCAGAAAGATATCAAAATCTTGTATTATGCTCAAGCTCTTTTAAGTAATAATAAATGTGAAGAAGCCATCAAATGGTTTAATGTATATGCTTCCAATAATAAAGATGCAGCTGAAAAAGTTGATTTTATCAAGAGTTGTGATGAATTAGACAGCTTTCAAGAGCGTGAAATTGATTTAGTAAATGTAAAATCGTTGAATTCAAATAGTTTAGATTTTAGCCCTGTTCCGTATAAAGATGGTATTGTATTTACTTCATCAAGGGGATTGAAGAAAAGAATTACAAAGCATTGGGATTTATGGACAAATGATCATTTTACCGATTTGTTTTTCTCAAAAAAAGACAAAAATGGCTCTTTTACAAATCCAGTACCATTGAAAGGAAATACCAATAAACATTTTCATGATGGAGTCGCTACTTTTAACCAAGGTGGTACCATGATGTATTTTTCAAGAAATAATGAAACGGGGAAAAGTGCAGATAATGAGATCAATTTAAAATTATATAGTTCTACTTTGACAAGTTCAGGAGAGTGGGGAAATAAAAAAGAATTACCTTTTAATAGCAATGAATATAGCAATTGTCATCCTACTTTGTCGATGGATGGCACACGTCTTTATTTTGCTTCAGATAGACCTGGTGGTTTTGGAGGAATGGATATTTGGGTAGCGATTATGGATGATGGGCATTGGACAGCCCCCATCAACTTGGGGAGTACAGTCAATTCCAGTGAAAATGAGTTATTTCCACAAATTGGGGAAGATGATATCTTGTATTTTGCTTCCAATGGGCATGAGGGGTTTGGTGGATTAGATGTATATGCCGTCAGAAAAGCAGATAAGATTGATGAAACTTCTTGGGAAAAACGAACCAATATTGGTAAACCGTTCAATAGTAATAAAGATGATTTTGGTTTTAATATGGATGCTACTCATCAAAATGGATTTATAACAACCAATAGAGATGGGGGCCTTGGAAAAGATGATATTTATAATTGGAAGTCAGAAATCCCTATCAATTTCTTTGAAAAAGTAAATCCTGCTCCTTTTGATGTAAAATTAATTGTTTTGGATAAAGCAACATCATTACCAGTAAGCGATGTTATAGTTTTGGTGAAACCAATTGATGATGTGAGCAATGAGCGTTACACAACGGATAAATCTGGAGCTGCTAGTCTAAAGGTGGAAGTTCCAGACGAATATAGAATTGAATTTCACAAAGAAGGTTATCAATCTGTAGTGAAAACGGTTTCATCTGTAGAGTTGTTGGTGTTGAAAGGGAAACCATTTGAAGTAGATCTTGAAAAAGAATGGGGCGTAAATTTTACGGGATTGTTAATTAATTCAAAATCAAATACTTCTTTGTCAAACGGGGAAGTTACCATTACGAATAAATGTACAGGTGAAAAGACAGTGGTAAGAACAGATCGTCAAGGAAAATACGATTATTTTATGGAATGTGGATGTGAATTTGAAATTGTCGGTACGAAAAGGGATTTTACAAGTGCCAAAAAAGTGATATCTACTAAAAAAGGGGACTGTCGTTCTCAAAATATTACGGCAAATTTAGCTATAGTAGCCAAAGAGCCTGTCGTAAAAACAGTGACTAAACCTGTAGCAGAAGTGGTAAAGAAAATTACAGGAAATACAGAAGCATTAAAAGTAGGACAAGTCATCAAACTAGATAAAGTATATTATGATTATAATAAAGCGTCTTTTAGACCTGATGCAAAACCAGAGTTAGATCGTTTAGTCGATTTACTCAATACTTATCCAAGTATGCAGATTGAATTGGGCTCGCATACAGATTCACGAGGTCAGGCAGCTTACAATCAAGATTTATCATCTCGTAGAGCAAGCTCTGTTGTGAGTTATTTGATTGGTAAAGGTATTAGCTCTAGTCGATTAAAGGCAGTTGGGTATGGGGAAAGTGCTCCTACCAATGGATGTGTTGACGGAGTGCCATGTAGTGAAGCTCAGCACCAACAAAATCGTCGAACTGAAATAAAAATTATTCGATTGGATAATAAAAATGTGAAAATTATTGACTAAAAATTTTTATCATTTTATGAGAATATAAATTAAGATCAAAGCACTCATCAAATTTTGGTGAGTGCTTTTTTTTGTTTTATTGAAAAGAATTAAATTGTTTTATTATTTAAATATGGATTTTTAATTAAAAATAGTGTATATTGCCAACAGAAAACTGTGTTTGAATATGTGCAATTGTATTGTATATGAAAACATACTAATTTCCTTTTCCAAAAACCTACCACTCTAAAACAAACATGTCTTGAGGTTTTAGTCGTAATGTAGTGGTTGATTATTTAGAGTTTTAAAGCAAAATATTTAGTATTTAGTAAGTGGTTGGACTTATCTTTCGATGTGATATACTTGACTTGAAAGATGTTCAAAATTAATATTTTCTCTATTTCCAATTATAAATAAAAGCTATGGGAACGATTTTACAAACACAAATTACATCTATTTCACGGAGAATAGTACTTCTATTTCTTTTTGTAAGTGTATTTTCTAAAATTTCTGCACAAAGTTCTTTTGTTACGGCAGTTTGTCATGATATCACAATTGCTCTAGATGCCAACGGAACTTATACTTTGACTCCTATCAATATAGGATCCTTATCTCAAGGAAGTGTCACCCCAATAGGTCTAAAAAGAATAGATGTTACTCCTTCGCATTTTAGTTGCGTCGATATCCCTGGAGATTCAGTTGAAGTGAAGGTAATTGATATCAATAACCATTTCGATATTTGCCATGCCTATATTACCATAAAAGATGTTACCCCACCAGTTTTTGATAGTATTCCCACACCAATTCCTGATGTTGTATGTTACGAAGGTACGCTTCCAGAACAAGAAGTTTTGACAGGCACAGATGAGTGTGGAACACCTATAATGACCCCAATTGTTGATCCTTATATTGAAAATGTTTGCGATGGTTTTTCTGTTACCTATCGATGGAAATTAGTAGATTCTACAGGAAATAGAGTAGAAAAAACTACATCATTTGATGTATTGCCAGATACGATTGCTCCGCATTTTGATTTTATGCCTGATTCTATACCTGATTTAAGTTGTTCTGGACAGTTGCAAATTCAACAAATTTTAACAGCTACCGATGAAAATTGCCGACAAGTAGAAGTAATTCCAAGTATCGACCCATATACAGAAGTACCTTGTGCAAGTTACGAAGTGACCTATCGTTGGTCTCTATCTGATGAATGCGGAAATGCAGCAGAAGATGTGTTGAGATCTTATCATGTTCAGCCTGATACGGTTGCTCCAAATATTGTTTGTCCACAAAATCAGACTTTTATTTTAGGAGAAGTACATATCAAATTGTTGGCTTTTGATGATTGCTCAGATGTAACTACTCAATATAAGATTGATTTCGGAAATAATGGGTCATTTGATCGGGTAAGATTATCAGATGTGATAGAAGGGGATATTCCTTTGGGGACGCATAGAGTACTGTGGACGGTATCAGATGAATGTGGAAATATGTTGGAATGTACGCATATGTTTACAGTTACCAGTGGTATGGCTCCAGAAGTTTTTTGTAAGAATGGTTTAGTTTATTATGTTGAAGAAAATGGTTGTATAAGAGTAGCTGCACACGATTTAATGGATCATGCAACGGATGTAGAGACAGCAGATTCGGTCGTTATGGCGAGTGTAAGGGCTAGAGTCACAGATGATGATGTTTTTTCAGACTCAATATCTTTTTGTTGTCAAGAATTAGGTGTTTCTACTTTTGAATTGCAAGTAACGGATGAGCATGGCAATACGGGAACATGCTTGGCGGATTTAATAGTTGGTGACAATCATAATTATTGTGCATCTCGTGATACAATTGGAGATATTTCAGGGGTAATCAAGACCGTTTCTGGTCAAGGAATTCCCAATGTGGTTGTCTCTCTAGGGAATCTTCAAACAACAACTACGGCTGGAAATGGATATTATGAATTTACCGATTTAGATTACGGAAAAAATTATAATATTTTAGTACAGAGTGATGCAGACCATTCAAAAGGATTGTCGGTTTCGGATATTCTATATTTAGCAAATTATATTTTAACAGGTACAGCATTTGACAATCCTTATTCAAAATTTGCTAGTGATGTAAATAGAGATGGAAGAATCAATGTCAAAGATATTATTGTATTAAGAAAAGTTATATTGAAGATTGAACCAAAGTTTAAATACAGCAAAAGTTGGTTGTTTTTTAATTCAGAATTTGATCCAAGTACTGCATCTTTGAATAATATTCATGCCATTTATCCAGTAATTCATTTCTCTTCGGATGTTCAACTAGATTTTATTGGAGTAAAAACTGGAGATGTTAATGGAAGTGTCAATCCAAGATTTAAAAATGATGAAACACAAGAGAGATCTTCAAATACAACTTATTTTTATATAGAAAATCAAGCATTATCACCAAACAAAGTC
>CAZOHX010000085.1:0-8169 GCA_964579315.1 uncultured Saprospiraceae bacterium | reverse complement strand
CTATTACATCAGAACTTACTGTACCTAAACTGGTGGGAAATGGGCAATCACTTATATTTGCACTCGTAGCGACCAAGGGTTTTCCAAATGCTTTTACGATTTCTTTGCAAAAACTGGGTTGCACTACTCTAAATGCAACAGAGCCATCTTTTGCAACAACAGTTTTTGGAAGATTTTTATTTTGTTTGTAAACAACTGTCAAAGGGCGAGTATGATATTCTAAAAGAGTTTCTATTTTTGGATGGACGTCATCAACATATTCTTTGACCATTTCCAAGGAGTCTGCAATTAAAACAAAAGGTTTGTCAGAAGGTCGCTTTTTTAATTCAGATATTTTTTTTATAGCTTCGGGATCCGTTGCATCACATCCAATTCCCCAAATCGTGTCCGTTGCAAATAAGATAAGTCCTCCGTTTTCTAATGTACGTAGTGTATCCTTCAAGATGTTGTCTTGTACCATTTTTTAAACTCGTTTAGCTGTGTTTTCAAATAAAATAATTCATAAACAAATCATTTGTATAGCAAAATACAATAATCTATTTTTGAATTAGTTATTATTTAACGAGGTTTTTGTATCTTAGATTTTGTAAAATCAAAAAATCTTTGAAAATTTAACATTTCAGTTTATAAGTCTATGAGTTTTTATAAAAAAATTGGATTCTTCTTTGTGTTTTGTATGTCGGTATTTATTCAGAATTTGAAAGCAGCTCATATTGTAGGTGGCGTAATTACCTATGAATGTCTAGGTGATGGAGAATATGAATTTACTATAAAAATGTATCGAGATTGTAATAGTGGAGGTGCTCAGTTTGATGGACCCCAATCTAGCTTGAGAATGAATATCACTATTTTTAAAGGAAATTCAATTTATAAGAGCTTAGACTTAGAAGGTCCGAAGGTCACAAAAATTAATGGGGGATTAGATAATCCATGTATTGTTTTTCCGCCCAATATTTGTGTTGAGGAAGGAATTTACAAATTTTCATATTTTTTACCCAAGTCTGATGAGCCTTATACCGTATCTTATCAGCGATGTTGTAGAAATAATTCTATTACTAATATCCAAAATCCAGGTGGTACGGGCAGTACCTTTTCAATTGAAATTTTGCCCGAAGCACAAGGTGTTTGTAATTCCACACCTGTATTTTCAAACTTTCCTCCTATTTTAATTTGTGGAAATAGTCCTTTAGTTTTTGATCATTCAGCTACAGATAAGGACGGTGATCAATTGGTGTATGAAATGTGTGCTCCTTACAAAGGCGGAGGATTGGATGGGTCTTCTCAAGGTAGTCCTGGCGGTAGTGCGACTTCATATACAGGAGTGGCTCCTAATCCTGAGTCTCCACCACCATATCAAAAAGTGCAATACGTAGTACCAACTTATTCGGCTGTAAAACCAATGGGGGGGAATCCTTTGATGAAAATCGATCCAAATACTGGGTTAATTACAGGAACGCCTAGAATAGAAGGGCAATTTGTGGTCGGAATATGTGTTTCTGAATATAGAAATGGCGTGTTGTTAAGTAAGGTGCGTCGTGATTTTCAATTTAATGTGACCAATTGTGACCCCGTTGTGAAATCTGATATCAAAGAGGATCTAAAAATAGGAGCAAAAGAGTATGTCGTTAATAGTTGTGGTATAAATACTATTAAATTTATCAATGAAAGCTATCAAAGAAGCCATATTCTAGATTTTCGTTGGGAATTTGACATCAATGGGCAAACAGAAACTGTAAATACATGGGATGCCGAAGTTACTTTCCCAGGTATCGGTACTTATATGGGAAAACTTTTATTAAATCCTGGACTAGATTGTTCTGATACGGCAGATATTTTTGTGAATGTCTTTCCTGAAATTAATGCAGATTTTGACTATACTTATGATACTTGTATTGCTGGTCCTGTTGATTTAATTGATAAATCTTACTCTGGAAGTGGTCAGATTACTGATTGGCAGTGGAATTTTGGAGATGGAGATTTTAGTGACAATCAAAATACTACCCATCAATTTTCAGATCCTGGAAAGAAAAATATCCAACTTACAGTAGTGGATAGCAATCAATGTGTAGGAAAAAAAGTGCTTCCTATTTATTGGGTTCCTGCTCCTAAAGAAATTATTATTGACCCAAGTACAATTAATGGTTGTGCTCCAGAAGACGTTTATTTTGATAATCTATCTACGCCCATAGATTCTACTTATGATATCGTTTGGGATTTTGGTGATGGTCAAACTGGAACCGAGATTAGTCCCTACCATAATTATGAATTGCCAGGAACTTATAGTGTTTCACTATCTATAACTTCCCCAATTGGTTGTTTTATTTCAAAAAATTATGATCATTTAGTGAAAATACGTCCAAGTCCAACGGCCGGATTTTCATTTACACCGCATAAGCTTAGTGTATTTCAGAAAGATGCGGAATTCTTTGATGAGTCTATTGATGCTGTAAAATGGGAATGGCACTTTGGGGATGATGGACCAAAATCTTATGAACAGAATCCTGCTTATTCATTTCCAGATACTGGATTTTATAAAGTGACCCAGATTGTAACCCACTTATATGGTTGTACCGATACGCTTTTTAAAATTTTAGATGTCGATCCATTGGTGAATTACTTTTTGCCCAATGCTTTTTCTCCCAATAACGATGGACAAAATGAATTTTTTAAGGGAACGGGAAAGTTTAAGGGGATGAAAGATTTCAAAATGACCATTTTTAATCGTTGGGGAGAAATCATCTTTGAGTCCATTGATCCAAATATGGGATGGAATGGTAGAAAAAATAATGATGGCAAAATGTCCCCCCCAGGCGTATATGTGTGTATTGTGAGTTATTCAGATGCCCGTAATAGAAAGTTTGCATTAAAGGGCTTTGCGACTCTTGTTCAATAGCAATGATTTAATCCCAAAGTCTAGTTTTTTATTTTTTGCATGATTCATTGTTGAGAATGAATTTTCAAAATATAATGAAATAGGGGTCACGATCTGTTGAGAGAAGGTCTTGGTATCAAAATTATGTTCTATCCACAAAATAAATCTACTATTTTGAGTGGAATTATTCAGGATTTTATAACATTGTTCCCAGAAAAGAAAATCTTTGGCAAACAATGATAAAATACGCTTTGGAAGATACTGTGAACTTGAATACCACCATTTTCGTGCATAATGTTCATGAATAAGGCGTATTGCTCTTTGACTATCTTCAAACTTGATGATGATATTATTTCTAAATGCTTTGAAATCAAATTCTTTTTCGATAATTGAACTGTATTGATTGAAATTTTTCACTTCTATAAAATAGAGTTGCTGGTTGTGAATGCCAAGAAAATCTACTCCTTTTACCCCTAAACCACTGATTGTTTTGTAAAATTTTGTCTTATCAAATGCCACCACATCCCATGAATCATAAAATGAAAATTGAATTTGACTTTCGATAAATTGTTTTTTTATATTCAACTTATTGTATTGAGTTTGAAATTATAAAATTAGTAATATAAGTAAACCAAATTACAAATACTAGAGAATTGTTTATATAAAGGGAATCTTTTGCAAAATAGACGTCATTTTTGCAAATAGAATGGGGTTTTTAGTAAAGTTATTGTAAATTACTTCTACGTTGAATTAAGAAAACTTTATAAACTCATCTATTATGAAAAAAGCAATTTTTTTTTTAATCTTTATTATGATAGCATCTACTGTTTTTGCACAAGAATATTTGCCCATGATTAAAAAGGGAAATCAGTGGAATGTGGTAACAAAACATGAGCGAATGGACGTTACAGATCCAGCTACGTCTTGGTTTACCACTAAATACACAGTGGGTGATGAAATAGTTCGAGGTGATACTATTTATCATGAAATTATTAATGAAAAGGGAGTACGCATCTATTTAGTTCGAGAAGATGTTGATGCAAGGAAAGTTTATTTTAATGATACCTTGTTTTACGATTTTAGTCTAGAAGTAAACGATACAATTCGCTTTTATGATAATTTTAATCAAATTTACACATTGCGTTTGGATAGTATTCGACCTTATCAATTTGAAAATGAATCGTGGTCAAGAATTTTTCATCTCAGCTATAAAATCTTTGACGATGAGTTTAGAGATTACGGACATAAATGGGTTGAGGGTATGGGCAGTGTCATCCATGGGTTTAATCCAGTTAGACCTATTTTGATTGATAACCCTTCATACGATAACCTCCTGTGCTTTAAAAATGGAAATATTATTTTATTTTCTAATTCAAATTATGAAACTTGTGATGAAAACTTTAATGCAAATTCAGATATACGAATCAAGGAAGTTTCTATTTATCCCAATCCCGTCACATCCAGTATTAATATTGATTTACCTTCGGAGAATAAGCAAGTTGTTATTCGTATTTCGGACGTATTAGGGAAGATTTATGATGAAAGACAAGTTCAGACCACGAATGGTCGAATGAATTTAGATATTACGGGGATGAATAAAGGGTTATATTTAATTTCTATTTTTAATGAAGCAACAACCATAAAAAAATACTTTGTTGGACGTTTTATTGTTGAATGAAACTTTTTTAAATTAGGAATTAGGAATTGAGAATTAGGAATTCAAGTTCCTTGTCTTGGATATGATTTTTATAAATTGCCAAGCCCCCTTGATGACAAAATCAAACAATCTCCTTCGGTAAGTTTTTAGATGTTTTAGCACCCAGCTGTTTGATTTTTTCAGCTCGTCCAATCAGCGTATCTCCATATTTTTTAGAATCAACAAGTTTATTCATAGCTTGATGATATGCATTTTGGGTAGCATTTAATCGATTACCAATCATTTTTAGATCTTCTACAAAATTTACAAATTTGTCATACAACATCCCCGATTGTCTTGCGATTTCAATTACATTATTTTTTTGCTTGTCTTGTGTCCATATGTACGCCACTGTACGCAAGGTCGCTAATAGGGTAGAAGTAGTCACCAAAACAATATTTTTTTCAAGTGCATCTTCATACAATTTGTTATTATGAGAAATGGCTGTTCGAAAAGCAGATTCTACTGGAAAAAACATCAATAAATAGTCAGGAGAATTGATTTGATATAAATTTTGATAATTTTTACTAGCTAGATCTTTTATATGACGTCGAACACTCAAAATATGATTGCTCAGATGTTTGGATTTTTCAGTAGAATCTTCTGTATTGAAATATCGCTCGAATGCGGATAACGAAACTTTAGAATCAATCACCAAATGCTTTCCCTCGGGTAAGTTGATGATGAAATCGGGGCGTTTCTCCATTCCATCGTCATCTTTGAAAGAGTTTTGAGCTATAAAATGAACTCCTTTTTCTAATCCCGCTTTGGTAAGGAGTGTTTCCAATTGAAATTCGCCCCAATCTCCTTGTGTCTTGTTGTCTCCTTTGAGTGCATTGACTAAATTTCCTGCATCCTTGCTCAGTTGTTGATTTAATGAACTCAAATGTTCAATTTGATTTTTCAGAGAAATACGGTCTTTAGTTTCTTCCAGGAATTTCTTTTCAATACTGGCTTCAAAGGATATTATTTTTTCTTTTAGCGGAGCCAAAATATGACCAATTTGTTGCTCATTTTGTTGAGCAAATCGCTGTGATTTTTCTTCTAAAAGTCGATTGGCAATATTTTCAAAATGTGTCTCAAATTTTGTTTGAAGCAGATCGATTTGTTGACGCTCTTTTTGTAAACTTTTTTGTAAATGCAAAGTGGTTTGTTCTTGAGAAGCAATTTGTTGTCCCATTTTTCGGATTTCCATCTCCTTATCGAGTAAATCATCTTTTACTAGATCATTTTGCTTTAATAAGCTATTGTAAATTTCTTTCAAAACATATTTTTGTTCCAACTCATCTGATGAAATACCTAGATTAGAATATTTAATTTTGGCAATAAACCAAGTCGCAATGGCTATGATCAATCCAAAAACTAAACCCACTAATGAAGATAAAATATCGTAATTTCCCATTTTATATAATTTGAAAGGCAAATATAATAAAATGTTTCAAAAAATCAATATTTGATTTAAAATGTTTTAAAGTGGTCTTTTCTTTTTTCTTAAAATTTAGATATTGCTGAAAATTTATTGAATGCGTAGTATAGATTGGCATTTGCTGCAAAGTAAAATATTAACTGCTTTGAAAAAGCGAGTATTCAAAATAGATTTTGTTCAAATCCCTTGGTTTTTTTACTAGTTCTAAACTTTACGTTTACTAAACTAAAAAAAAGTTTAGTAAACGAGTTCCAACGTCAACTCATCCAGTCTCGACTATGGAGAGACGACTCATCTAATAATCAACTTATCAAAAAACATCCCATCCCCAATTCTCAAATAATAAATCCCACTTCCAAACCCATTTACATCCAAAGAAATGACATTTTTTCCTACATGAATTTGCCTTTTGGTATGAAAAATATCCTGTCCCAAGGTATTTGTCAAAATAATAGGGATTTGCATACTTTTTTGACTAATAATCTCAATATGAATTAAATCATGTGTTGGATTAGGAAATATTTTTTCTATCGAAAAGCCATTATTTGTAATGTTTTTGACGGCATTTATAGTATCTAAAACAACATTGATTTCAAAATCACAATGAATGACCGTCTCACAACCATCGCCTATATCTTGTATTTTGTAGCCAATAATGGTCTTGCCAATAGGTAGAATACTTCCATTGTTTGGACCTAATACTTGGATGGATTGATAGCCATTTGGACAATCGGTGGTGACAATGGGTTTATCCCAAGTTACTTTTGTTCCATTTGGATTTTTTGTGATAACGGTGGTGTCTCCTTGACAAATGGCCGTAGTGGTTGCTTTCCATGGCTCGGGGTTTACAATAATTTCAAAGCTACAAAAGGACTCATTTCCGCACATATCTTTCACTTGATATACGATAATTGATTTTCCAATCGGGAATAAATTGCCACTGTTTAATCCTGCATTTTGGGTAATGGAATAGCCATTAGGACAATTGGAAGAAACCATTGGCTCTTCCCATTCTACAAGGATTCCATCGGGAGATGTTGCGGTAAATTCTAAATCTTCAGGACATTCAATGGTCAAGACAATCTCTGTTTCGGGTGGATTTACAATGATATTAAAAGAACAATCCGCTTCATTATTGCAATTGTCTTTTACATGATAGGAAATGGTAGTTGTTCCCACAGGCAATAAACTTCCACTAATTGGTCCTGCAGTTTGCGTAATGTCAAAAAAGGGTTCAGGGCAATTGGTCGTAACCATTGGCTCATTCCAATTGACAATCAATCCATCATTGGATTCAGCGGTAAATTCTAAATCATTGGGGCAATCCATATTTATGATGTGTTCTTGTCTAACTGAAATAACAAAGTTGCAATATGCTGTGTTTCCACAGTGGTCTGTAAATTTATAAACAATAGGATGTAGTCCAATGGGGAAAAAACTACCACTTGGAAGACCTTGTTCTTGTGTCCTTATAATATCATTATCACTACAGGTCGTTTGTCCTGTTGGTTCATCCCAATTTACAACTATCCCCATGGTGTCCGTCGTTTTTACTTGTATATTATCTAGACATTGTACTGTAAGGTTTGAAATTAAATTTACGGTGATATTTTGGGTACAATTTGCTGCATTGCCACAATTATCTTGAATAGAATAGGTTACTTGAGAAGTACCAATTGGAGCAAAATTGCCATCTCCCCAACTATTGGCTCTAACTAGATTTTGATGACCATTGGGACAGTCTGAATTGATATTGGGAGCGGATAAATTTATCGTCATCCCACTAGGGTTGTTGGTTTCTACGGTAATGTCATTTGGGCAATCTAAAGAAATGGAATATTCAGGCTCAATTGCATCACAAGCCAATTCTACTACAAAAAAGTATTCGCCATCATTATCTACAAAACTCCAATTTCCATTCCAAGGATGAAATTCTAAAAAGTCATTATTAGGTCTATTGATACCGCACCAACTGCAATCATCAAATTTTGTAAAAGTAACAGGTGCCCCGTTTTCCCATTGCAATTGCCCTTCTGTTTGATAATCAGCAAGTCCAATTAAAGCTACTTCATACAATTGTGCTTTTATAAAATTATTTTCGGCTTCTGTTTCTATGGAAACCAATTGCCCACCATGTGTTGTGGCTGCTTGTTTTGCTTGGGCAGGTGTCATTTT
>CAZOHX010000084.1:0-8204 GCA_964579315.1 uncultured Saprospiraceae bacterium | reverse complement strand
ATTTTGCACTAGCGGCTATCATATGGGCTTTGGTCGGTATGAGTGTTGGTCTTTGGGCTGCAATTGAGCTGTATTTCCCATCTATGAATCTGGATTTATCTTGGTTAACTTTTGGTCGAATTAGACCTTTACATACCAATGCTGTAATCTTCGCTTTCGTTGGAAACTCAATTTTTATGGGAGTATATTATTCCCTACAACGTCTAGTGAAAGCAAGAATGTATAGTGACACACTATCGAAGATTCACTTTTGGGGTTGGAATTTAATCATCGTTTTAGCAGCCATTACGCTTCCCTTGGGTTATACACAATCAGGAGAATATGCTGAATTATCTTGGCCAATAGATATATTAATAGCGGTGGTATGGATTATTTTTGGTATCAACATGTTTGGTACGATGATTAAAAGAAGAGAAAATCACTTGTATGTAGCTATATGGTTTTATATTGCTACTTGGGTAACGGTTACGGTGCTTCACGTATTTAAAAGTTTAGCAGTACCGATTGCTTTGACTTCATTGACAAGTTATCCTATCTATTCGGGAGTTACGGATGCCTTGGTGCAGTGGTGGTATGGACACAATGCTGTTGCATTCTTTTTAACTACTCCTTACCTAGGTTTGATGTATTATTTTATGCCAAAAGCGGCCAATAGACCTGTATATTCCTACAAACTGTCTATTATTCACTTTTGGTCATTGATATTTATTTACATTTGGGCAGGTCCTCACCATTTATTATATACATCATTGCCTGATTGGGCTCAGTCTTTGGGAATGGTATTCTCTATTTCTTTAATCGCTCCTTCTTGGGGAGGTATGTTGAATGGGCTATTGACACTAAGGGGTGCTTGGGATAGAGTGCGTACTGATCCTATTTTGAAATTCATGGTTGTTGCGGTTACGGCATATGGTATGTCCACTTTTGAAGGACCTATGCTCTCTATAAAATCTATTAATGCTATCAGTCACTTTACAGATTGGACTGTTGCTCACGTTCATATTGGTACTTTGGGTTGGAACGGTATGTTGACCTTTGGTATTTTGTATTGGTTGATTCCTAGAATTTATAATACAAAACTTCACTCTGTATCTAGTGCTAATACCCACTTTTGGCTAAGTACTTTGGGGCTATTATTTTATTCTGTGCCTTTATATTGGGCAGGTTGGACACAAAGTTTAATGTGGAAGCAGTTTAATGCAGATGGATTTTTACAGTATCCTGATTTCCTTCAGACGGTGACTAGAATTTTGCCAATGTATGGAATGAGAATTATTGGGGGTACGATTTATCTTACAGGTGTTATTTTGATGACTATCAATTTAAAGAAAACAATGAATTCGGGTAAATTGATTGAAAATGAAGCTGCAGAAGCTCCTGCAAGAGTTAAATACGTTGCTCAAAAAGGGGAAGGCTGGCATCGTATTATTGAAAGAAGACCAATGCAAATGTTGCTTTGGGCTACTATCGCTATTTTGATTGGTGGTTTTGTAGAATATTTCCCTCTTGTATTAGTTGATGATAATATTCCTAAAATTGCTTCAGTTCAGCCTTATACTCCTTTAGAATTAGAAGGTCGAGATATATATATTAGAGAAGGTTGTATGGGCTGTCACTCTCAGCAAATTCGACCTTTTAGATCTGAAACAGTTCGATACGGTGAATACTCAAAAGCGGGAGAAGCTATTTATGACAGACCTTTCTTATGGGGATCTAAGAGAACTGGTCCTGACTTGGCTAGAGAAGGAGAACGTAAAAGAAGTCATGGATGGCATTATGACCACTTGAGAGATCCACGTGAAATTTCAGATGGGTCAATCATGCCTAATTATCCTTGGTTAATGAAGGATGATTTGAATTCCGATTATTTAGTAGCTAAAATCAAAACATTACAACTGTTGGGTACTCCATATCCTGAAGGCTATGCTGAAATTGCACATGCAGATTTGGAAGCTCAAGCAAAGCAGATAGCAGATGAACTGCGAAAGGAAAAGAAAATTCCAATGGAAGGTTTAGAAAATAAAGAGATTATTGCTGTTATCGCTTATCTACAAAGATTAGGAACAGATATTAACGCAGAAGAATAAAACTTTAAATTATGAAATCATTATTATCAAATGCTGAACATCTTAATTGGATGGGGATTCTTTCTCTACTAACATTTACAACGATTTTTGTTATTGCAATCGTGTTAGTCTTTACAAAGAAAAAAGAAATGTATGAGCATTTAGAAAGTTTACCATTAGACGATGGTACTAAAAAATAATATTAATATTAAAAATAATCAAAATGAAATATAAATTATTATTAGGAATATTTTTATTCGTAGGAATTTCAAATATCAATGCTGCGGATGATTTGGTTGCATCAACCAATAATACTTTATTGGTCATAACGGGTATTGTGCTTTTAGCTGCTTTATTAGTACTTTTTAGGGCAGTAAGCACTTTGTCAAAAACCAATTTAAATAAAATGATGAGTGAGCAAGGTCTCTCTTTTAAAAAGCAGGGTACTTTTTTTGATAATGCCGTTGCGATCGAAGACGAAGCAGATATCCTTTTGGATCATGACTATGATGGTATTCGTGAATTAGACAATAGTTTACCACCATGGTGGGTAGTTATGTTTTATGGTTGTATCGCTATTGGTACTTTTTACTTTGGATATTATCATGTATTTCACATGGGATTAACATCTTCTCAAGAATATGCTCTAGAAGAACAAAAAGCTGACGAATTAAAAGCTTTGAGAAAGAAAAATGCTCCAAGTATTAATGAAGACAATGTAGTAGCTATTACAGATGCTGCAAAATTAGAGCAAGGTAAAACTCTTTTTGAAGGTAACTGTGCTGCTTGTCATATTAAAGATGGTGGTGGTGGAATTGGACCTAACTTGACAGACAAGTATTGGTTGCATGGAAATGGCACCATTAATACCGTTTTTCATACTATTTCAGAAGGTGTTCCTGGCAAAAGTATGATTGCTTGGAAAACGGCTTTAAGTCCAACAGATATTCAGAAAGTGGCTAGTTATGTTTTGACTTTACAAGGAACAACTCCAGCGGCTCCTAAAGAACCACAAGGGGATTTAATAGAATAGGATATTTATTTCTATTCAGTTATAATCAAAAGGAAGTCTTTGTTGAATTGATATGCATAGACTTCCTTTTATTTTTTACAATAATATAATTTATATCATGGAACAACCTATTAAAGATACAGAAGAATTCAGAAATAAGGTGGCGAACATCAGTGAGTCTGGTAGCCGAATTTGGATTTACCCTAAAAAACCTAAAGGTAAATATTACACTAAGCGTAAAATATTTAGTTATTTTCTTTTAATTGCTTTATTTGGTCTGCCTTTTATAAAATATGATGGTAAACCATTTGTGCTTTTTAATTTTTTAGAGCGACAATTCATTATTTTTGGATTGCATTTTACACCAGAAGATTTTTTCTTATTTGCTCTAGCGATGTTGACTTTCATTGTTTTTATTATTCTATTTACGGTGATTTTTGGTCGTGTATTTTGTGGGTGGATGTGTCCCCAAACTATTTTTATGGAGATGGTTTTTCGTAGAATTGAATATGCTATCGAAGGGGATAATAAAGCACAAATAAAATTAAATAAAGCTCCTTGGGATAGAAGTAAAATTATAAAAAAGACTTTAAAACATACTATTTTTGTAATTATTTCTTTGTTGATTGCTAATACGTTCCTAGCTTATATTATTGGATTGGATAATGTTGTTAAAATTGTTTCTGAACCAATTTCTCAACATATACAGGGTTTTATCGCTATGATTCTCTTTACGGCTGCTTTTTATGGTGTTTTTGCCTTTTTTAGAGAACAAGTTTGTACCAATGTTTGTCCTTATGGTAGATTGCAGGGCGTGATGTTAGATAAAAATTCAATTGTAGTTTCATATGACAATGTGAGAGGAGAACCAAGGGGTAAAAAATCTAAAAAAGCTGCGGATAATTTAGGGGATTGTATTGATTGTAAATTATGTGTACAAGTTTGTCCAACAGGTATTGATATCCGAAATGGAACTCAATTGGAATGTGTAAATTGTACGGCATGTATGGACGCTTGTGATGAGGTGATGACCAAGATTTCTAGACCAACAGGATTGATTAGATATGATAGTTTGGCGGGTATTGAAGAAAAACGTGGAAAATTATTTACAGGAAGAGTGTGGGGTTATACGGCAGTGCTTTCACTTCTTATTGGAGTCAATGTCTTTTTATTTGCTACAAGATCTGATGTGGATACATTGATTTTAAAATCTAGGGGTACACGTTTTATTGAAGTGGATGCTGAGCATATTTCAAATGTCTATGATTTTGAAATTAATAATAAAACAAATACCGATTTACCCATAGAATTTAAAGTGGTGGGTGGTTTTGACCATGGTAATGCCGTTGTTGAAATTATTGGTAATAAACATCCTATAGCAAAAGCCAATGATAAAGTCAGTGGAAAATTCTTTATCAAAGCCACAAAATCTGACATCGAAAAAAGAAAATCTAAAGTTTTGATTGAAGTTTACTCCGATGGAAAATTGGTGGATAAAACAAAGACAAACTTTTTAGGACCCGAAAAATAACCTTTTTTCTTAAATTTTAAATTCGAACAGTATGAAAATTAATTGGGGAACAGGCATTGCTATTTTTTATAGCTCATTTGTATTGATTTTTTTGTTTATTTGGTATCAATCGACCAAAGTGGATCATAGTTTGGTTTCAGATACTTATTATGAAGATGATTATCAATATCAGGGAAAATATGATGGAATGAAAAATAATATCAAAAATCCAATGATAATTGATGATAAAAATCCTGATAATATCGTTTTTAAGTTTCCAAAAAATGAAACTAACGTAGTTGGAACGGTCAATTTTTTGAGATCTTCCGATAAATCTAAGGACTTCAAAGTAACCATAGAAGTAAATGACCAAAATGAATTTGTTTTATCAAAATCATCTATGATTGCAGGGCCTTGGGATGTGAGTACTTCTTGGACTTCTAATGGAAAATCTTATTTTAATAAAACAAAAATTATTCGGTAATGTATTTATGGACCGCATTTCTCATTGGTTTATTGGGGAGTACCCACTGCATTGGGATGTGCGGTCCTATTGCATTAGCCTTGCCTTTGTCATCCAAAGATAAGCTCAAAGTCGCTTTTGATGGTCTTATTTATAATCTAGGACGAATTTCTACTTATTCTATTATCGGATTATTACTCGGCATTTTGGGTAAAGGTTTTGCTATTGCTGGCATGCAAAAAACTTTGTCTTTAGGAATGGGTATCTTTTTATTGATTGTTCTTTTATTTTCAATTAATGTTGAAAGTAAAATTGTTCAATTTGCTCCACTTACTCGATTTATTTATTTTGTTAAATTAAAATTGGGCAAACTCCTTAAAACTCAAACCAAATCAGCCTTGTATTTTATAGGTATTTTGAATGGGTTTTTGCCCTGTGGTTTGGTCTATATGGCATTGGCAGGAGCCATTACCGCACCTACTGTTTTTGATAGCGTGGTCTTTATGGCGGCGTTTGGTATGGGCACTTTGCCTTTGATGTTGACGGTTTCGATTGCTGGTGGATTTGTTACTCCTAGGTTTAGAAATTATGTACGAAAAATCACTCCTGTTTTTATTTTTCTATTTGCTGTTCTGTTTATGTATAGAGGCTTGGGTATTGACTTGCCAATGAATTTACAATTTTGGATAGATCAAGGAAGTCCTACGCTTTGTCATTAGTTGCCACGCACTCATATTCTTTTTTGTTGCAGGATTTCTTTTTCCAAGTGAGAAATATTATTCAAAAAATGCAGGATTTCAACCTTATTGACCAAAAAAAAAGCCAAAAATCAATATTTGATTTTTGGCTTTTTGATTATATGCTATGCTTATTATTTTTTAACCTTAGGATAAACAAACCCATCCTTACCTTTATAAGGTTTTTCAGTAAAAGTCAATTTTTTACCATCAGAATCAACATAAATGGTTTCTTCACTTACCAAACTACCTCCGAGAATCACTTTTGAAAGTTCATTAATTACTTCCCGCTGCAATACTCGTTTCATAGGTCGAGCACCAAATTGAGGGTCATATCCTTTCACAGTCAACCAATCCATTGCTTTATCACTAATTTTGATATTAATACCTTGTTTGTAAAGCATTTTGCCCACTTTTTTGAGCATAAATCCAAGAATTTTTTTGATTTCTGCCTTAGTTAATGGCAAGAACATAATTTTCTCATCAATACGATTTAAAAATTCTGGACGAAGATTCTCCTTCAAAGCGTTGAAGATTTCTTCCTTGGTTGTTTCAATAATTTCGGCTCGATGTTCTTCACCAACACTTGCAAGGTCTTCAAAATTTTCCAAAATAATCTCAGCTCCCATATTAGAAGTCATGATAATAATGGTATTTTTAAAATCAGCAACACGCCCTTTATTATCTGTCAATCTACCATCATCTAATACTTGCAATAAAATATTGAAGGTATCGGGATGTGCCTTTTCAATTTCATCAAGCAAAACGATAGAATAAGGTTTTCTCCGAACGGCTTCTGTCAATTGACCACCTTCATCATAGCCCACATATCCAGGAGGAGCTCCTACCAATCTAGAGACAGAATGTTTTTCTTGAAACTCACTCATATCAATACGGGTGATAGCATTTTCATCGTCAAATAAAACTTCGGCTAAGGCTTTCGCCAATTCTGTTTTACCAACTCCTGTTGGACCCACAAAAATAAAGGACCCGATAGGGCGATTCGCATCTTGTAATCCCGCACGACTTCGCCGTACTGCATCCGCCACTGCCTTGACCGCTTCATCCTGACCCACCAATCTTTTATGCAACTCATCTTCAAAATGCAATAGCTTATCTTTTTCGCTTTGCAACATTTTGGATACAGGAATACCTGTCCATTTAGATACTACATCAGCAATATCATTGGCGGTTACTTCTTCATTGGTGAAACGATCTTCTTCGGGCAATTTTGCCAATTTTTCTTCTGCCACTTTGAGCATAGCTTCCTTGTCCTTGATTTGACCGTATCGAATTTTTGCTACTTTTTCAAAATCACTTTCTCTTTCTGCCTTAGCGGCTTCTGCTTCCAACTCTTCGATTTCTTTTTTAATGGAAGACATGGTATCCACAATTTCTTTCTCATTTTTCCACTTTGCGGTTATTGTCTTTAAAGCATCTTTCGCCTGAGCAATCTCTTCTGTAATGACTTTGAGCTTTTTAGGGGTTTTCTCCCTTTTGATAGCTTCCCTTTCAATTTCGAGTTGTCGTACTTTTCGTTCTAATTCATCAATTTCTTCTGGCACCGAATCCAATTCGAGTCTCAATTTAGCAGCAGCTTCATCAATTAAGTCAATTGCCTTATCGGGCAAACTTCTATCTGAAATATATCTATGTGATAATTCCGCAGCAGCAATGAGTGCTTCATCCAAAATTTCCATTTTATGATAAACTTCATATCTTTCTTGCAATCCACGAAGAATAGAAATGGTATCTGCCACACTAGGTTCATCAATGATTATCGTTTGAAACCGTCTTACCAAAGCTTTA
Organism: uncultured Saprospiraceae bacterium; assembly: GCA_964579315.1. Taxonomy (GTDB): domain Bacteria; phylum Bacteroidota; class Bacteroidia; order Chitinophagales; family Saprospiraceae; genus CAMZLN01. The sequence continues at coordinate 607 of CAZOHX010000084.1, read as the reverse complement.
TCCTTTTCAAAATGCTTTTGGTACTCGTCAAGTGTAGTTGCCCCAATAGTTTTTAATTCTCCACGTGCCAAAGCGGGTTTTAGGATATTGGCAGCATCCATTGCTCCATTTCCCCCCCCTGCACCAATTAAGGTATGGATTTCATCAATAAATAAAATAATTTCTCCATCAGAATTAATCACTTCTTTGATTACGCCTTTCAATCTTTCTTCAAATTCTCCTTTGTATTTTGCTCCAGCAATTAATGATGCCAATTCAAGTCGAAATATTTGTTTGGTTTTTAAATTTTCAGGTACATCTCCTTGCACAATTCTCCAAGCTATACCTTCGACGATAGCAGTTTTTCCCACACCAGGTTCTCCTATCAAAAGTGGATTATTCTTTTTTCTTCTGGACAAGATATGCAAAACTCTTCTGATTTCTTCATCTCGCCCAACAATTGGATCAAGTTTTCCGCTTTCTGCTTTTTCGTTAAGATTTACCGCATATTTTGACAATGCATTGTATTGTCCTTCTGCACTTTGATCCACCACTTTACTTCCTTTACGGAGATCTTTAATGGCATCAATCAACCCTTTTCGGGTAACCCCATTGTCTTTTAATATTC
>CAZOHX010000083.1:0-8252 GCA_964579315.1 uncultured Saprospiraceae bacterium | reverse complement strand
TAACTCTGCGAAACTTTGTGTCCAATAGGAATTTGGAATTAGGAATTAAGAATTACATTCCATAGAAAAGAATCTATTTTAAATGAAAATCCAAATAACCCTATAAACCCTTTTTAAATTAGGAATTAGGAATTAACATAACTACATCAGCATATTTACCAAAGTCAAAATATAAACACAATTTGCGAAACACATATATTTCCAGTAACTTACACCTTTCTTTATCAATCCTTTTAAAATGAAATACCCATATCTCTTCAAACCCTTAGATTTAGGATTTACTACCTTGAAAAATAGGGTAATTATGGGCTCTATGCATACGGGATTAGAAGAAGCTCCGAATGGTTTCCAAAGAATGGCAGCCTTTTATAGACAAAGAGCAGCAGGAGGGGTTTCATTGATTGTGACGGGCGGAATAGCCCCTAATTGGGCAGGAAGAGTCTCTCCATTATCCGCAAAATTGACCACCCAAAAAGAAGCAACACAACATCAAATAATAACCAAAGCTGTCCATGAAGCAGGGGGTAAAATCTGTTTACAAATTTTACATACAGGGAGATATGCCTACCACCCATTGGCGGTAGCACCAAGTGCCATAAAATCTCCAATCTCACCTTTTAAGCCTTGGAAATTGAATAATATGGGGATAATCCGTACCATCAACGCCTTTGTCAAAACGGCAAAATTGGCTCAAAAAGCAGGCTATGATGGTGTGGAAATTATGGGATCTGAAGGGTATTTAATCAATCAATTTATTGCGACAAAAACCAATAAACGTACCGATAAATGGGGCGGTAGCTATGAAAACAGAATTCGATTACCGTTGGAAATCATCCAACAAGTCAGAGCTGCCGTAGGTGAAAATTTTATCATCATTTATCGTTTGTCTATGTTGGATTTGGTAGATGGAGGAAGTACATGGGAAGAAGTAGTACAATTGGCAAAAGCAGTAGAAAAAGCAGGAGCTACCATTATCAATACAGGGATTGGGTGGCATGAAGCTCGGATTCCTACGATTGCGACCATGGTACCTAGAGCAGGATTCGCTTGGGTCACCGAAAAAATGATGGGAGAAGTATCTATTCCATTAATCACCACCAATCGGATTAACACCCCCGAAGTAGCAGAAAATATTCTTCAAAAAGGACAAGCGGATATGGTATCTATGGCTCGTCCATTTTTGGCAGATCCCGACTTCATGAATAAAGCAAAATCAGGGAAAGAAAAACAAATTAATACTTGCATCGCATGCAATCAAGCCTGTTTAGACCATATTTTCAATCAAACGATTGCATCGTGTCTTGTCAATCCGAAAGCTGCTTTTGAAACCGAATTTATTTCAAAATCTATTTCTAAAACAAAAAAAATAGCAGTAATTGGAGCAGGTCCAGCAGGACTAGCATTTAGTGTAGAAGCCGCTCAACGAGGACATGAAATTCATCTTTTTGAACAAAGTCAAGCCATTGGTGGACAATTTAATCTAGCCAAACAGATTCCTGGAAAGGAAGAATTTCATGAAACTTTACGATATTATCAAAATCAATTGACCCTACATAAAGTGCATATTCACTTAGATACCAAAGTTTCAAAAGCCCTTTTAGATGAAAACCAATTTGATGAAATCGTAGTAGCTACAGGTGTAAATCCTAGAAAACCGCCCATTGATGGCATTCAACATTCTAAGGTCATTTCCTATTTTGATTTACTCACAAAACATCCGAAAATCGGTAAAAAAGTCGCTATTATCGGGGCAGGTGGAATTGGTTTTGATGTTGCAGAATATCTAATTCATCAAAAAGATGAAGATTTTTATAAATTTTGGGGAATTGATAAATCCCTAACGCATCCAAGTGGACTAGTAAAACCATCACCCATTCAAAGCCCGAGAGCAGTCTATCTGTTGCAACGATCTAAAAAACGGCAAGGGAAGGGTTTAGGGAAAACTACGGGATGGATTCATAGAATGCAAGTCAAAAAAGCAGGTGTACATCAATTGACGGGTGTGCAATATGATAAAATTGATGACAAAGGGCTGCATATCACCATTGGAGATAAATCTCAAATTTTAGAAGTAGATCATATCATCATTTGTGCTGGGCAAGAATCCAACAATACTTTATTTGAAACACTACAAAAAGATGGATATCCCGTTCATTTGATAGGTGGAGCCTTAAATGCAAGTGGAGTCGATGCCAAACGAGCTATTAAGGAAGGAATATTGTTGGGATTAGAGATTTGATTCAAATCTAAAACTCCAAATGAAAACGAACCCTCATTCCCAAGCCTTTCACCTTAAATAGACTTGGAACATTTGGATGATTCAAATAATTCATTCTCTTCACTAAATCCACTCGAAAGATTTTAAACACATTGGTCAAACCAAAACTTGCTTCCACATATGGCTTCTCTCCAAATAAAAAGGTCGTAGGCTGACCCGCTTTATCTACAGGAAATTGGATTTGATCGGTATGTAAATTTGGATTATGTTTATTAGACAATGATCCATAAATAGATTTTACACTTATGACTTCTCTCCATTTCAATTTTTTAATCAACGGGATACGATTCATCACCAAACCATTAAAAAAGTGCTCCAATTTTAAAGAAACAAACTGATCTGAAGTAAATTCCAAATAATTCATCATATTAAAAGATTCCAAACTATACGCATAAGATTGATTTCCACGTGGGATAAGTTGTAACAAATAAGGGATATTTCCCCATGTTTTTCCTGCATCCAATACAAAACGAGTAGATCCCCACACCACCCAATCATGGCGTTTTATCAATTTAAATTTCAATTTACTATAATTATAATTTCCACCTAAAATACCTTTAATCCCTTTAGTAAAATCCAATCTCATAATGGGGAATTCGGTCAACAACTGTTTTCTTTTCTTTTTTCCTTGTAAAAATTTCTCATTTTTAGCATAGCGTATTCCCACACTAAATTCTGAAGTCGTAATATCATCAACAAGTATGTCATTGGGCGTATTAGTAATGAATTTCAAACTTCCATAAGGCTGCCGAATACGTTTTCTCGCAGTAATATAATAACTCAGTCCCGCAGTTTCATGGGTATAATTAAGCTCATAGGTATTGGAATACAGCATTTTACTTGCATCCCCTCTTTGGAAAGAAAAGAACAAATTATCAGGGTCAAAAAACTCTAATTCACGACCAGGATACTCACTTTCTCTCATTGCGGTTGCCCTAATATAATGTCTTGGATTTTTCTCAAAATTATCATTAAATGAATACAAAACTCCTGCTGAATATTTCCATTTTTTCGTCTTTTTAGCATAGGCAACGTATCCTGACAATTTCAATTTTTTATGAAAATCCAAATTGGTTTGACCACCAAATCGCATATTTAGACCTTCTGCATCATTAAAAGTAAAAAATGAGTTTAACGGTCCCACATTCAGTCCACCTAAAGCTAAAAATCCAGATGAAAATAATTTCATAGCATATTTATATCTTTTAAAATATCTATTATTGTCCAAAGTATCAATCATTTGATATAGATTTTCATCGGATTGATCCAACTGCTCAAATCTATTTTCATTCCAAAAGGACTCCGACTGATGTTCCGAATTTTCATCATAAACAATCTGTTCTGTTCCTTCAAAATACTTGGCATCGGGTTCAGAAAAATCAAAATCCTTCATAGTAACCGTCCGTGTTCCATACACGCCCACACTATTGGATGTAATTCCATAATCTACCACCAATTGATCTTTAGTTTTCACAAACGCATCACCTATGTGAGAAAACTCTTGTGTAATCTGAATATCATTTACAAAATTGAGATTAATACCTTTAACAATAGTCATATCTACTTTGAGTACAGAAAATTTTCCATCGTTGGTCACAAAAATATTACCTGTGAAACCAAAATTACCTTTCACCGCAGGGATAAACGCCAAATTGATAGCTTCTACCCCATTGACAGCAGTCGTATCCAAGATATAATATCTATAAAAATTGTATCCTGCTTTTGCAAAAGGACTTACAAAAGCCTTTCCCAATAAATGGATTTTGGGTTCATACACATCAATATCTTGATAAAGTGCATCCATCAAATTATTAATGGTTTGTGGATCCAATCCACCCTCAATTTGAGAAATCTTACTTCCATGGCGATGCTCTCGCAAAATATTACCCGATTTTTTATAATAAATAGAACTTGATGTTTCACGCATAAAAATAGGGAGAAAAGTTTTGCCATTCACATTCGAAGTATCCACATATTTCCAGACAAAATCCAACTTTTTAACCAAAGGAGATTCTTTAACTTTGGTAGTGATGTTGTTTATATCCAAACGAATTTTTTCATATTGATCATACGAATAAAAGTCCTTTCCTTTGAGACGATTGGCGTTTCGATTGGCAATCACCAATTGTGCTAAATCCAAAGCAGGATTATTCTTTTTGCTATATTTCTCCTTTTTTGCGACAATTTCTACTGTTTTCAATTGAAGTGTTTGATCTTTTAACTCAAAAACCAATTTATTTTTATGCTCCTTGGTAATGAGAATATATTGCATATCATATCCCAAAAAGCTAGCAAAAACAGTATCGGATGGAAATCTAGTTTCCAACTCAAATTTTCCATCTAAATCCGTATTTGTACCTATGCTTGTACCTAAGAAACCAACATCTACAAAAGGCAATGGTTGTTTGGTTTTGGAATCAATCACAACTCCTTTTACGGAAGTTACTTTCTGTGAATAAACATCGTTCGGCAGAAATATCAAAATTGTAATTACTAGACCCAAATATTTAAAAATCGGATAAATATTTTTCATTATTTTAGTTTTGGTAACATGTAAACAGAATATTAAATAAAATCTATCTACCGTTTTATTGCATGGTTATATTAATTGTCCTTTTCTATCATTTTACTTCTTTTTTCCAAAGCTGCGATGGTCTGAATAGGTCCTTTAGTCACAACCATATTCATTATCCAGCCAGGAATTGCACCACTTGGATCAAAAGAAACTATGTATTCAAAATCCACACCATTTCCATGGTTTACGATTTTCCATTCTGACTTATAATGCTTTATTCTAACCACATCTTCCACTTCTTCCATTGTTTTAGGTTGAGCCACAGAACAAGAATGCCAAATTCCATCAGTATCAAAACGTGTGGTATTATGCACTACCATATCTCGGTCACTCAACGGAAAAGGCAAATCAATTTTAGCGTAGTAATACAAATCAGTTTTGTCCTCCAATTCAAAAGATTCTACACAATTAAATATCCATTTCGGATAATTATCCACATCTGAAAGCACATTTATCACCGCATCAAGACTTGCATCTATTTTTCCAGTTATTTTCACTTCTTTAAAATTTGATTTAAATGATTTTCTAGTATAAACAACGTATTTTTCAGTTTCAGTAACTTGTTGCCAATCATATTTAACACTTGAAGGAAACAAAATGCTGGCAAAGATAGTCCAAATTTTAAAAGTAAGTAAAATCATAAGATAAAGTTTTTAATAAAGGGTTACAAAAGAGTGTTTATTCCAACAATTACTTGTTAAGACTATAAAGATTAAGTTAAACACAAAATAGTTTGATGCTTTGCCTATATGACGAACAAAAAGATGCCAACCCCTAAAAAAAAGTATAAAATAATTTTAAAAAAGGGCAACATCGTTATGATATTGCCCTTTTTCAAGTAAATACTTCAGATGGCTGCGGTGGAGTCGATTAGACCCCAAATTGATTCAAATGATGATCCAAATGCTTATAAAACATATTATTCCATTCAGAAATCGTCAGTTTTCCAAAAGAATGAGATTCTTTACCATCAAAATGTTTTTCGCCTAACTGTTTAGTTTTAGAAATATAGTTCAATAAACGCTCTTTCTCCTTATAAAAATCCTTAACATCTGTAATGACAAATTGCGGTGCAGTTTTACTATTTTTTGAAAAAGGTTTATCCGAAACCACTTTATTTTTAACTAATCTTTTCAAAATAAATTTCAAAAAAGCATTGGGCTTGGGATGGGTATTATCATACACCATTTCATAAGTAACGTTACAATGAGCCAGCATTTGGCTTACATTCATTTTTCCCCATTTTGGAGTAGAAGATGGCGTCAATTGATGGATTCGTTTTAAAATTTTCTGAACAGTTGCTTCTTGAAAGACATTATGCTTCATAATTTAATATTTTTTGTTTGTGAATATAAATTTAAATAAATAAGAAGATGGGTATATAGTTTTCCTATATCTTTTTAGATATATTTTACCCAACTATTTAATTTAAATACGATTGAGCATTTAAAAATAGGACATAAAAATTGTCCAATAAACAAAAAAATCCAACCTAACTAAAGATTGGATTTCACTATTTTGTACCCCGAGCGGGAGTCGAACCCGCACGCCCATACGGACACATGACCCTCAATCATGCCTGTCTACCAATTCCAGCACCGGGGTAGTATTGATTCAGTAGCTGTGTGCAAAGATAGAATTTTAATTTTTTTATTCGCTTTTTTGTCATAAATTTTCACATTTCAGGAAAATACTATTTCTCAACTCAAACCACAAACAAACCAAATTTACCCATTACAACAAAAAAGAATACCGATAAATGAATCTTGCCTCATTTTGGCATTTAAAAAATATTTCATTCCAAACATTCTCGACCATTTTTAGGGTCACACCATCTTTCACATTAACTTGTTTTACATATTAAAATACTTCATCTTTGTGTCGTAAATCATGAACACCTAAAAAATATCGGTTATCAATATACTATGATACTATATCATTTGTATATAAATACCATTGAAACACTATTATTTAACAGTTGAAACAGTTAGATACCCATTTCGACAATTCTAATCCCATGAATTTAGAAAATCGGTATGATATATCGTCTCAACTTGAACAGTATCACTATGAATCAAATTGTATTTTACGCTGCATTGTTATGTGTGATTGTTATGATAACTATCTTTTCAACGCACTCGGATGATGTAGTCACTCAACAACCCACAACAACAAATGATAATGACATTTCTCCGTCAAGTGCAAAAGTAACGGATGATTCGGATGGCGAAGAAATTACTTCCCCTGATGTATCCAACGAGAATGTATCCAACGAAGAACTTAGACAAAGAACTGCTCAGTAACATAATCCAAACACATGAAACATCTACTCATTATACTTGGGCTATTCTTAACACAGGATAGTATAGCCCAAGTTACTTCTCATAATTTCACTTTTGAAACTACAGAGTACTCCTCAAAGGGAATGCCCTTGCTTACGAAACACCCGATTTCTTATTCAAATATTCGATCTGCAAAAAGATTAGATACTGGATATACTGGTTTTTTAGTAGAATTATTAACAGTACCAAGACCACTAAAAAGTAATCACCATCTTTTCAGCCTTTTTGGAAACATTTACTACCAAAAAGTACCTAAAAAAGGATATGTTTACTACATACCATTGGGCTTCAAGCACCAAAAATCAGCACAACACTATGTTGAGCAAACGATTTTACCGAAAGTACCTAAAGCTAGATTGATTAAATTTTAAAATGACGGACGAGCAACTTTAGCATCAGAATATCGATAAATCCCATACCCCTGCAACTTCAATCGATTTTTATGATTGAAAATGGTAGCATCAAAATCACTCTTGAAAGATTCATAGGCATGGTTAAATTTATGGTTTTGTCCATTTTCATCAAAATAACTAAAAATATTAGGTGCTCCTGAATCTTGCTTTACATTGAATAAAATGACAATATACACATCTCTATTTTCCAATTCTCCAGCATCTGCAAGCAATTGCAATTTCGCTTTGATAGCATTTGGAGAAGTAGAACTACTCATTTCATAAGCATCTGTATGATAATTGGTAAGAAAAATCTTATTATGTTCTAATACCAATTTTCTAGCCACCTGCATACTATCATAAACACCTGCTTTGTCCTTAATTTTTCCGATATAAAACTGTTTTTGAAGATAATCTTCTCTATTTAACGATTGGGGCTGTGCCGCACGAATGTCATTGCCTACGGCTACCCAATCAAGGAAGTTGTCAAAACTTCCACCCGTATTCCAAAACTCAATCTCACTTACCGTCCCATAGGGGTCTTCGTAATTTTCGTCGAAATAAGTTTTGAGATTATTGATAGAGGAAAGCCCTCCACTCACCACCGTTACTTTCACAGGTTTGACTTGATTCTTTGCTTTTTGAATAAAATCAGAAAGTTGCAA
>CAZOHX010000082.1:0-8254 GCA_964579315.1 uncultured Saprospiraceae bacterium | reverse complement strand
AACCCATAACCCCCATAACCCCATAACCCCATAACCAAATAACCCATCAATCCAAACCCACATGAAAGAGCGGATCACCCATATTCACAACCGATGCATTATTATGACCAATCAAATATCCTGTGAATTTAGATTTTACAAGAAATTGTTCATTGCCGTACGGATCAGATATTTCTCCTAAAATATCTCCCATCTTAATGAATTCACCAGACTGTTTTTTCCATTGAAATAAACCCGCTTTTGACGCTCGAATCCAAGACGTTTTGACAAAATATTGTTGAATATCGGCATGAGGAGCCGAAGTCAACATACCATGTGATTTTAAGACTCGTTTTATACCATCTAAAGCAATTTCAATGGACAAATCGTCATAACGAAGAGATTCTCCACCTTCATATACGATAATCGGTATGTTTAATTTTTTGGCAGCACTCCGAAAAGATTTGGGAATAACTGCTTTTTCGATAGTAAAAGGAGCAGAAAAGACAATGGCAAGTTTTTGAGCCTTGACATCATTTCTTGAATAACGAATTTGCGGAAAATTATATCGGCTACCCCCTCCTGTATGAAAATCAATTCCAAAATCAATAACGGGTAGAATTTTTTTGGTAATTACACGGGCAACTCTTGAAGATAAAGACCCTTGCATATGACCAGGGAAACTGCGATTTACATCCTTCCCATCAGGTGTATCTCTTGAAAAATTGATAAATCCATAGGTATTTAAGCATGGAATGGCAATGATATTGCCTTTGGTAATGGATTTTGGAATATCGGAAGTAATAAACTGTCGGACAATTTCCACTCCATTGATTTCATCACCATGCAGCCCACCTGTCAATAGGATAGTTGGTCCTGGCTGATTACTTCTAAATATTTTTGCACGAACATAAATCATTTGTCCAGAAGCAATTTTGCCTACAGCAAGTTTTATTTCTTCCATTGCACCCAAAGGGATGTCAATATTATTGATGATTAATTGGCTCATATATTACGTTCGATAAATTCAATTATTTTTCCTGAAACATCTACGCCCGTGGTAGTTTCAATTCCTTCCAATCCTGGAGACGGGTTTATTTCTAATAAAAGTGGACCATTCGAAGACTGTAACATATCTACGCCCGCGACCTTGAGATTAAGTATTTCACAGGCTTTGATTGCCATTTCTTCTTCTGCATGGGTCAATTTGATGGAAATTGCCGTTGCACCACGGTGCAAATTGGATCTAAACTCTCCAGCTTTTGCCTTGCGTTTCATCGAAGCAACCACTTGTCCATCTACGACCAAAGCCCTGATATCTTCTCCATTCGATTCTTTGATAAATTCTTGTAAAATATATTTTTTATTGGTCATTTTGAATACTTCCATCATGGAAAGCGCCATTTTGTTGGTTTCTGCGAGAAAAACACCAATTCCATGAGTTCCACTTACTAATTTAACAATTATCGGAGCTCCTCCCATAATTTCCAACAAATAATCAGGCGTTGTATTTTCAGTTGTAAATAAGGTTTTGGGAATATTTATACCTTCATTAGACAATATTTGTAGCGTATGTAACTTGTTTCTTGACGTTAATAGGGATCTTGCGGATAATGTGGTAAACATACCATTTAATTTGATTTGTCTTAAAATGGAAGCTCCCATTTGTGTGACAGAAGAACCAATTCTCGGAATCACTGCATCTACTTTGGGAAAGGGATTTCCCCCATAATAGATTTTTGTGGCATCAGATTCAATCACAATGTCAAAATAGAGATGATTATAAACCAAGGCATCATGCCCACGTTTGGTGGCAGCGTAATACAGACTTTTGGTCGAGTATAAATTTGGACCTCGTGATAAAATTGCAATATTCATTATATGTGTTTATTAATTCAGAACCCAAAAGTAAAAAATATTAAGATAATTTCATCATTATCGAACATTTGTCTATCTTGGACGAAACTAAAAACATAATATGAGTCATTCAAAAGACATAATTTTAGATAATAAGCGAACGATTAAGGCTTGGGCAATGTTTGATTGGGCAAATTCTGCATTTGCATTGGTCATTACTACTGCGATTTTTCCAATATATTTTAACAGTGTGGTAGATAAGGATTTTGTACTTTTTGGCATGGAAATGTCCAATAGTGCTTTATTTTCCTATTGTATTTCCATTGCGTATATTATTATTGTATTGATTTCTCCATTACTTTCAGGAATAGCAGATTATGGGGGTAGGAGATTGTTTTTTATGAAAATGTTTACTTTGATTGGTTCGATTGCCTGTGTTGCTTTATTTTGGTTTACAGGAATGCATCGATTATATCTAGGAATTTCCGCATTTGTCCTTTCCGTAATCGGATTTGCAGGTGGACAAGTGTTTTACAATTCCTTTTTGCCCTTAATTGTTTCAGAAGAAAAGTATGATAAAGTGAGTGCACAAGGTTTTGCTTATGGATATATTGGCAGTGTTCTTTTATTGATTTTTATTCTTGTTATTATTCAATTCTGGGAGCAAATTGGACTGCCAAGTGTTGGTTATGCTACTCGAACAGCCTTTATTCTAGTAGGAGTGTGGTGGTATGGTTTTGCACAAATTCCATTCAAAAGATTGCCGAAAGATGATAAATCCAAAGTCAATAGAAGCATCATCAAGAAAGGATATGAAGAGATTAAAAAAGTGTGGAATGAAGTTAAATATCAAGTAAATACCAAGCGATTTTTATATGCATTTTTCTTTTATTCTGCGGGGGCACAAACGGCGATTTATCTAGCATCTACCTTCGCTTCTGCGGAATTGCATATCGAAAAAACGGGATTAATTTTATTGATTTTATTATTACAACTGGTCGGTATCGTAGGAGCGTATTTCTTTTCTTATCTTTCAAAATCTATTGGAAATAAAATCTCCATTCAATTGATGTTGTTGATTTGGATAGGGATATGTGTAGGTGGATATTTTGTAGCTACTATTACTCAATTTTATATCATTGCGGCTTTTGTGGGCTTGGTGATGGGTGGGATTCAATCGTTGTCTCGATCAACTTACACCAAATTGATACCCGAAGATACAGAAGATACTACGTCCTATTTTAGTTTTTATGATGTACTTGAAAAAGGTGCGATTGTTGTTGGTACATTTACTTTCGGGATTGTGAATCAAGTAATGGGGAGTATGCGGAATAGTTTGCTTTCTTTGGCGGTGTTTTTTGTGGTGGGTAGTTTGATTTTGTTGACGGTGCGGATGCGGTCGGAGCGGGGTTCGTGAGGTTTGGACTATTATATCTGCTGTTATCATGATTAAGATACTGTATTGATATCGAAATTACTACCATTTGTAGTTATTCGAAATTTTCGAATAACTGTATTTTATACCTATACAATCTCCAAAGTACTAGTATGACCCAAATCCCGAAAATCAACCTGAGCAACGCCCGAAACCCCTTGTTCATGCATATACACCCCATATATTGTATCCGCAGCTGCCATCGTCTGCTTATTGTGCGTCACGATGATAAACTGTGAATCCCCCGAGAATTTCTTGATAATATTATTAAATTTATCAATATTGGCATCATCTAATGGTGCATCCACCTCATCAAAAATACAGAATGGAGCTGGTTTCAAAAGGTAAAGGGCGAAGAGTAGGGCAGTAGCGGTAAGTGTCTTTTCTCCCCCCGACAATTGACTGATACTTTGAGGCTTTTTTCCTTTTGGTTTCGCTACAATATTGATGGATGAATCCAATGGGTTTTCCATATCCATTAAGGTCAAATCACAATCATCATCTTCGGTAAATAAGCTACGGAATACTTCCTTGAAGTTGATTTTTACCTGTTCGAAAGCGACTAAAAATTGCTTGGTAGCCGTTTCTTCAATCTCTTTGATCGTTTCCAACAAAGATTCTTTCGCTTTGAGAATATCGTCTCTTTGTTCAATGATAGAATCATATCTGACCTTGATTTCATCGTAGGCTTCTACTGCCATTGGATTGATTTCTCCGTAGTTTTCTAATCTACGTCGGTATTTATCAATTTTTTCTTGGGCTTCTTTTTCATTGAAGTTTTCTGGCACAGATTCATTCATCAAAGAATTGATATCCACATTAAACTCAATACGCAATCGTTCTGAAATAGATGATAATTCCAATTTGATTTGATTGAATTTATCTTTTAATTCAGTCAATAACATTTGAGATTCATTCCGTACTCGATTGGTTTTCCGCAATTCATCTTCTAAGGTTTGAATGGCATTTCTAATTTTAAAATAGCTTTGCTCCGCAGCATTTAGAAAGGCGACTTTTTCCTTTTTGAGCTCATAATGCTCCAATAATTCACGTTCTAATTGATGTAATTTATCATTAGCATCTTGTAACTCTTGAAATTCTTTGCCAATGGTATCGTTATTTTGAGTGAGTATCAATTCAATTTCTTCCAATTGATTTCGTCTAAAACTCAATTCTTTTTGATAGGTGGTTACCTTATTTTGTTGGCGTATAAATTCAATATTTTTCTCATTGAAATTCTGAGACGCTTGATTCATTTTTATCGCTATGTCTTTGAAAGAACTATCGGTATTTTCCAATCTTGCTTTGGCTTCTTGAGCGATTTTTTGCTTGTCTTTTAGTGTTTCTCCAAATTGTTTGATTTGATCGGAAAGTTCCTTGATTTTAGATTCAGAATCTTTGTTTTTGGATAGAAAATCATCAATAATCTGCTTTAAACTATCCAAATTGGTCTGATTGGCAATTCTCTCATGAACGATTTTATTCAATTTTTCTTTTTCCAGACGAATTTGCTGTTCTTTAGATTGAGATTTTAATGCTTGAATGTTGGATTTTGTTTTTTCAAGCGATTTTTCCAATTTTTCTTTATCTTTAATCAACTGTTTGATGGCTTTTTCAAGTTTTTCAAGATTTTTCTTACGACCAATTCTCTTACCTTCAAAAAGTCCAACGGATCCACCCGAAATACTATATTTTTTTTGGATAAATTGACCTGTATTATTGATGACAATTACATTTTCATCATCAATGTCTTTATCAAGCTGTTTTTGTTCTGTGATATAAACATTGCTCAAAAGATAATCCGCCAAAATTTGATATTCCTTATCAATTTCGATCACATCTAAAGCTTTGATGCCCTCTTTGAAATCTGTTTTTACGGGTTTATATTTTTTAAGATGTTCCAACACAAAGAAATAGGCTTTTCCTTTTTGTGCATTGGTCAACAAATCTATGGCTTGATGAGCTTCTTTCGTTGTTTGAACAACATAATAATTCAAATAAGGATCCAAGAAATTTTCAATTGCAATCCGATATTCATCTTTGGTATAAATGATATCAGAAAGCAAGGGTACTTTTTGACTCCAAGACTTATTTTTACTCAAAAACTGAATAGATTCAGGAAAGCCTTCTAAATTGTCCAACATACTTTTGGTCAATTGAAATTCATTTTGCTTGGCATCTAAGGACCGATTTATTTTCGCCAAGTTTTGAGTGATTTCTTTTAGATTATTTTCCGTTTCTAAAAGGGTTTCTTTCCTTTTATTTTCTGATTTTTCTAGGTTTCCCACAATTACTTGACTCTCAGATTCCTGTTTAGCCAATAATTTCAAAGCATCTTGATGATATTCCAGTTTGGTTTGTCGTTCTTGAAAATTGGTTTGACCATGCTCAATATCTTTGGTTAGATTTTCAATTTGATTGGTCAAAATGGCTTTTTGTTTTTCTAACTCATAGGCTTCTCGCTCTACAGCTTGCTGATTGCCCATGATTTGATCCAATTCTTGACGAATATTTTGATGTTTTTCTTTGATTTTTTTCAAGGCATCTTCTGCTTCATCGAGTGCTTCTTCAAATACAGCTTCAGATTTTTTTTCAGTATTTAAAATGGATTGATAATGGGTAATATCATTTTCCATTTGCTTTTTTCTATTGGATGCAGATTCTAATTGTTGACTTAGTTTTTTACGATTTTGCTCTACAAAACTGATTCTTTGCAAAAGCATTTGTTTTTCATTTTCTTTTTTACGGATTTGATCCAAAAATTCATTCAAACCACGCTGCGTATTGGACAAAGCCTGTTCTTCATCCAAATTATCTTTTTTATCTTTCTCAATTTTAGCTTCAAGCTGGTTGATTTTGGTTTCCAAACCATTGAAGCGATCCGTTTCTTCGGCAATTTTCACTTTCAATGCTTTGTACTCTTCGGTATGAGCACTTAATTTTAAAGTAGCCATCAAAACACTCAATTCCTTGTAATGTTCTTTGATTTCAAAGTACTTTTTGGTACGTTTTGCCTGTTTTTCGAGACTTTTTAGATTGCCTTCGATTTCAAAGAGTAAATCTTCAACACGATCTAGATTTTCTGTAGTACTTTTTAAACGGCTTAAAGTCTCTTTTTTACGTTTTTTATATTTAGAAATTCCAGCGGCTTGCTCAAACATCATCCGACGAGCATTGTCCTTATCATTTAGGATTTTATCGACCATTCCCAACTCAATAATGGCATACGAATTGGAGCCAATCCCCGTATCCAAAAACAAACTTGTGATATCACTCAATCGACATTGAACGTTATTTAAACGGTATTCGCTATCACCACTTCTGTATAAAATACGAGTAATTTTTACAGACTGATACTCGGTTGGAAGAAGATTTTTTGTATTTTCAAAGGTAAGAGAAACTTCGGCAAGTCCCCCCGCTTTACGTTTTTTGCTGCCATTAAAAATTACACTAGACATTTTATCTAGTCGCAATTGTTTACTTTTCTGTTCTCCCAACACCCAACGAATAGCATCAATGACATTAGATTTTCCCGATCCGTTGGGACCGACAATTCCGATAATATCTTCGTGAAAATTGATAACGGTGTGGTTCGCAAAACTTTTGAACCCCTTTAGTTCTAGGCTTTTTAATCTCATAGCTTGCAAAAATACGGATTTTTTTGATATTTTTTATTGTGTATGATATTTTTTGTTGGGAACTAAAAATCAATAGTCCGTTAGAAAAACTTGTTCAGCGAAAAAGGAATATGAAAAGTATGCCACCCCAACGGGGTTTACCAAAACTAACCCCGAATGAAAATTCGGGGTAAATGGAAAACCACAAAACGAACAACATAGCAAGTCCCGTTGGAGTTTCTATACACGAAACAACTTGGTTTACAAGTCATTCTGCGTCAAATTTTGCAAATCTCTGTGCTTAAATGCTCGCCGATAAAGTGCATCGACTGTGCTTTAAGCTTCGACCTTTACAAAATTTGCCAGCAGCCTACTCTTGCAACCAAATCGTTTCGTGTATGACGAAGAAGAAGGAAGAATTTGAAGATTTTTTAAAGATATACCTAATTCGAGAGAAAGACGCAGGCGGGGCAGGTTATGGAATATCTGATTGAAATCAAGTTTTTTGTTAACACCACAATATTTAAAGTGTTTCGTCGTTACAATTTCATTGTTATGCTTAAAACTTATAAATTATGAAAAATACAACCCACATATTATTGCTAGGATTATCTTTTTTACTTTTCCCTTTTTTTAGTGCATCTGCACAAGAAACTTCGTCAGATATTCCATTATCAGAAATGGAGATAGATGAAACTGTTTTCAATTTTGGAGAAATAAAAGAAGGAAAAAAGGTAGAGCATGTTTTTACTTTTAAAAATGTAGGAGATGAACCTCTGGTGATTAGGAGTGTAAAAGGAAGTTGTGGATGTATTTTTCCTTATTGGCCAAAAGAACCAATTGCTCCAGGTGATGTGGCTTCTTTTACCATTATTTTTAAATCTAGAAATAAAAAAGGACCACGCACCCAAAAGGTAACTATAGTTGCTAACACAAATCCTAGCAGTACGTTTGTTTATTTGAAAGGAAAGATAAATCCAAGGACTTACGAAGAAAGGTTAGCAGATATTAAAGATGATTTGCACATGGAATCCAATACAAGTAAGGATTGTTTTAAGATTTTTCGGAATCCAACATCTGAAATATTAAACATGAAAATGGAAGAAGCTCTTGTTGGAAAATCGGTAATTATTAGTATTTTTTCAGAATCATCTCAGTTAATGGCACAAAGATCCATTGAAAATGTAGCGTCCAACATTGAATTTAATGTTACTCATTTTCCTAGGGGCACTTATTTTGCAAATGTACAAGTAGGGGCTGTGAAAGCACAATCAATTTGTTTTGTGATAAGTGATTAATCATAAAACAATATTCCGTTAGAAATTAAGCTGTAAATTTAAGGAAGCCATAATAAAACACTATTATT
>CAZOHX010000081.1:7149-8272 GCA_964579315.1 uncultured Saprospiraceae bacterium | reverse complement strand
ATATTTCTTGTCGAGGGAGATTCTGCGGGGGGTACTGCTAAACAAGGACGAGATAGAATGTTTCAAGCTATCTTGCCTTTAAGAGGTAAAATCCTGAATGTGGAAAAAGCAATGGAGCATAGAATCTATGAAAATGAAGAAATAAAAAATATGTTTACCGCTTTGGGTGTAAACATCGAAGAAAGGGATGGTGAGAGAATTTTGAACATGGAAAAATTGAGATATCACAAGACAGTCATCATGTGTGATGCCGATATAGATGGTAGTCATATCGTAACCTTGATCTTGACTTTCTTTTTTAGATATTTAAGACCCATGATTGAAAATGGATATATTTATATTGCAGCACCACCTTTATATCAAGTGAAAAAAGGAAAACGTTTTCAATATTGTTGGAATGAAGAAGAGCGGCTGGCAGCAATAAAATCTTTGTCATCTGGAGATAATGATTCTGGAATTAAAGTACAAAGATATAAGGGTCTTGGAGAAATGAATGCAGAACAATTGTGGGAAACTACAATGGATCCAGATTCTAGGATTTTGAGAAGAGTAGATATTGATGATGCCGCCAATGCTGATAGAGTATTTTCAATGTTAATGGGAGATGAAGTTCCACCCCGTCGAGCTTTTATTGAAAGCAATGCAAAATATGCAAATGTGGATGCATAGTTCCTTTTGACTTTTTAAATCATTCTTAGATTTGGGAATAAAAAAAGCCTTACTTGCAAAAAGTAAGGCTTTTTTATGTCTAATAGCTTACATTGTGTTATAAATATGTTAAAGTTTTTCATAATGTGACTTTTTTTTGTTAGTTTTAGAGCTCTATATTTTATAACTCTAAACAAAATCTATCAATGAAAAATCAACTCATCATTGCCCTTAGTTTTTTATGCGTCACTTTAGGGCTTTCCCAATCGCATACCCAAAAAATCCTAAAACATAGTACCCTAAAATCAATCGAATATGAAAAATCAATTCCCGTAGATCAATTTTTTAATCAAAAATATCAACAGCTTGGATTGGTATCTCCAAAAGATATGACTTTAAAAAAGACAATTAATGATAAAAGTGGATTTGTGCATACAAAATACAAGCAATCTTATAAAGGTGTTCCCATTGTAGG
>CAZOHX010000081.1:0-7049 GCA_964579315.1 uncultured Saprospiraceae bacterium | reverse complement strand
CCTAGCTTATAAAATAGAAGTGAAAGCTTTTTTAAATATCCCCATCAAGGAATTTGTTTTTGTAGATGCCAATAATAATGCAATACTTTATAATTACTCAGGTATTCATCAAGAATCCGTGCCTGCAACTGGAAATACACTTTATTATGGAGTACAATCATTCATGGTAGATTCAATTAGTGCCAATTCTTATAAATTAATAGATGATACCCGAGGGGATGGAATTGTGACAATAGATGGAAGTCAGCAGTATGATGAAAATCTAGCCTATTCATATCCACTTTTTGAAAGTGATTCAAAGAGTTGGGATTTATCAGAAATACGCAGGGGCAATGCAGCATTAGATGCGCATTATAGTGCAACACAGTATTATGATTTTCTCAAAAATAAATTTGATAGAAATAGTATCGATAACTATGGTTTTCCATTAATCTCAATAGTTCATATTCAAGCTCCATTTTTTGTGAATGCTTATTGGGATGGACATTCAACAAATTATGGAGATGGAGATTGTATAGATTATGGCCCTTTAACTTCTTTGGAAATTGTTGGACATGAATTTACTCATGGATTGACAAACTTTACATCGCAATTGATTTATAAAGATGAATCAGGTGCAATAAATGAAGCCATGAGTGATATTTTTGGGAAAGCATTAGAGAAATCTATTATTGATCCTGATAGTTTTACTTGGAGAATTGGTGAAGCTATTCTTAGTAATGATGATGCTGAGCCTATCAGAGATATGAAAGATCCAAATTTACATGATGACCCTAAATATTATAAAGGCGAAATGTGGGAAGATGGTGCTAATGTACATGTGAACAGTGGGGTATTTAACCATTGGTTTTATTTGGTAGTAGAAGGAGCAAGTGGTACGAATGAAAAAAATTACCACTACAATGTGCAATCTATTGGACTAGATAAAGCTTTAGATATTGTATATGGTGTAGAAACAGGGTATTTGACTGAGTCTTCGGGCTATGTGGATTTGTATCAATCCACTGTTGCTTATACCAAGGATTTGTTTGGAGATGATTCTCCTGAACTTGAAAGTGTTATCGAAGCATGGAAGACGATTGGACTGGATGACAATACATCTGTATCTAGCATGAGCATCAAATTCACAAATTTAGGGGATAGCTTTTTCCACACCTTGTGTGAAGATGATTCGGAATATACCATCGAATATGATATAACAAACAACGGAAATACTCCGATGGATGCAGGTACTAAATTTAATATTGATTTTACCATATTTGAAAATACAGTTGGGCATCGGGAGATTGTCTTAGAAGAGCCATTGATGTCTGGAAGTAGCTTGAGTTTTGCAGACCAATTAGATTTTACCAATGCTCCAAGTTTTTTTATATTAAAAGCTAATTTATCCTATGGAGATAATGAAGTGAAAAATCAGTTTTTCTTTCAATCATTTACTGCAGATAAAGATCTATCTATTTCCTATGATAATATTACAGATGACTTATGTGCATCCATTAAAAATCAAGTTCTTTATGTTTTTATACAAAATGAAAGTTGTAGTGCAGTAGAATCTGGAGAAACTGCTAAATTAATCTTCAAAAATGAAAAAGGAGAATATTCTCAAGATATTACATTCAATAATGGAATCTTTCCTGGAGATTATGAATATATAGATCTAAATTTGCAAAATATTCCAGATGACTTTGGACTTTTTGATGTTATTTTGAAATATGATGGTGATGTCGATTTACAAAATAATTCTTTAGGTGAAAATATTGTCGGAAAGACACACCAAATTACAAAACCTACTACATTTGATTTTTCAGATACTTCCTTGGATACCTATTTGCAAATAGGACAAAGTTATGGCATGAATGCACAAGTAGTTGATTACAAAGACAATCCTACTTTAGGATATCAAGGCGTAAGCAAATATAGTATTGGTTTAGAATGTGAAGACCCCGCAGATTTCTTCATATCTCAAAGATTTGTTGCTATGGATTTTTGTGTATCTATGGTCAATTTTGACCAACCTGCTCTTAAATTTGATTTAACTACCATCATCAATAAGACTTTTTCTGAATACAATATTCCAGATAATTATTACGCAATGGTGAAAGTAATGCTTGATGATAAAGAATTTCCAATTATTTATAATCAAGAAAATCGAAAAACTATTTCACATGAATTTGAATTGCCGAAAAACTATGAAGGGGGCGTTAAAATTGCAATTTATGTACTAGGAACAAATAACCAAAATGTGTCAGATGTTTTCAAACTCAATAATTGGATTCTCTTTGATAATATTAAGTTTTTTGATAAAAAAGACGTAGCAACCAACGATATTGATAAAAATACTTTTAATATATATCCAAATCCAGCAACAAATATGCTCACGATTATTCCTAAAGATCGAAATACCAATTACGAAATTAAATTTTTCGATATTTTAGGACAAGAAATTGGGCGAAAGCATTTTATTGGTGATTTGCACTACGATGTTTCAAGGTTTAATTCTGGTTCTATTTTGTACCAAATTATTGAAAATGGTCATATAAATACTGTCGGAAAGGTTGCAATTGTTAGATAATTGAGCTTTCGTTATAAAATGATATAACTATTTACTATATTGTTAATTCATTCTACTGTACACCGTTTGATGATTCTTGAATTTTATTGATAGACCCAATGATTCTTGGTTGTCAAACGGTGTACTCGTTTTTATAAAATACTTTTTTTAATCCAAAAACAATGTCAATGAAGACTTATTTACTATTTATTTTGAGTTTTTTTTATGTTTGGAATGGCTTTTCGCAATCTCAAAAACGTATTCAAAAGCACAACTCTATTCAATCTATTAAATATTCCCAATACATCTCAGTAGATGATTTTTTTAATTCTGAATATAAAAAATTGGGATTAGATTCACCAAAAGATATGACAAAGAAATATGTCATACAAGACAAAAGTGGATTAAAACATATCAAATATAAACAGTTTTTTAATGGACTTCCTGTAGTGGGTGGAACCTATATCCTGCATGAAAAAGATGGTCTTGTTAAAAAAGCTACTGGATGTATATATCCTTACATAAATCTTAGTACCAAACCATCACTTGACAAATTTTATGCGAAACATAAAGCCTATTCTTTTATGGAGAAAAAACTCTCTCATGAATATGATCAGTTTGATTCCGCTAGTTTTCATTATAAAACGAAAGTCAAAAATCTCTGTGTCATTGATACAAAATTTCCTGATTTCTCAGGTGAATACCGTTTAGCCTATCAAATTGAATTAATTGGCTTTTTGAATGGACCTATTAAAGAAAAAATCTACATAGATGCACAAAATGGACAAATTTTGTTTTCTTATTCAGATATTCATCATACAAATATCAAGGGTAAAGGGAACACAATTTATTATGGTGAACAAGAATTTATGATTGATTCTGTTGCTCCAAATCAATTTTTATTGCAAGATAAAACTCGAGGTAATGGAATTTTTGTTGTAGATGCAAGTAAGCCCTTTAGCGACGAACATGAATTTGGGAGTCCTATTATTTCCAATGATTCAAAAAATTGGAATTTTGATGGTAATAATGCATCTGCACTTGATGCTCATTATTGTGCTGCTGCATATTATGATATGTTGCAAGAAAAATTTGATAGAAATAGTATTGACAATAATGGGACCCCATTGGTTTGTGGTGTTCATGTCTCTGGATTTACTAGTACTAGTCCATTTTATGTAAATGCTTATTGGGATGGAGACGCAACTTATTATGGTGATGGGGATTGTGATGATTATAGTCCTTTAACAACTTTATCCATCGTTGGTCATGAATTTACGCATGGTTTGACTGATTATACATCAGATTTGGTATATGCGATGGAATCAGGAGCGATTAATGAAGCAATGAGTGATATATTTGGTAAAGCACTTGAATATTATATAAAACCAGAAGACTTCTCATGGTGGATAGATAAATTGACAATCAAGGGAGAAAATGGAAAACCTTTTCGGAATATGCAAGAGCCGAACTTAACTGAACATCCTAAATATTATAAAGGTTATTATTGGGATGTAGATCAAGAAGTACATACTAACAGTAATGTTTTTAACTTTTGGTTCTATTTGTTAGTCGATGGAAATAAAAGCACAAATGAAAAAGGTATAAACTATGATGTTAAAGCTATTGGCATGGACAAGGCTATTGATATTGTTTATGGTGTTCAAACTGGCTATTTAACTGAAAATTCCAATTATCAGGACTTATACGATGCAACCATTTCTGAAACTATAGACTTATTTGGCGAACAGTCAGAAGAAATGGCCAGTGTAGAAGAAGCTTGGAAAGCAGTAGGGCTCGACCGACAAATTAAAACGCATAATAACTTGAAATTGACAATTCTTGACATTCCTAGATATAATCAGTTCTTCCCTATACCCATTTGTGACTTGGATAAAGATTTTGCTTTAAAATATGAAATAAGAAATGCTGGAATCACCGTAGATAAAGGAAGTGAATTAAATGTGATTTTTGAAACTGCTTCTGGTACCGAAATTTCATCTCATAAAATAACACTTAATGATGATTTGACTTTTAATAAAACCTTAATCATTCAAGATTCTGTTAAATTAACGAAAACCTTATTTAATACTGGGTGGCTAAATCTTATTGTTAAATTAGATAGAGAAGATGCTATTTTGAGTGACAACGAAGGACGTATATTGATTAGTAACAATAAGCCTCACCCAAAATTGTCGATAAGTATACCGAATTCACAAAGTTATTTATGTGACCAAGATTATGCAATAAAGACAAGAATTGCAAATTATGGTTGTACCCCAGTACTGAAAGGGCAAAAAATCGAATTGGTTATCGATAATCACAAAGAAACAATTACAAGCATTTATGAAATTCCAAAAGATTTAAACACCAATGATGTATTTGATTTTGAATTGGAAAAATTGCCTAAAGATTTTGGTCCTTTTAATTTAGAAATGAGGTATGACATCGATGGTGAAACAAATATTAACAAAACCAATTACTTAGGAGCAGGAGCCATCATTGAATTTCCTAAAGAGAAAGTATTAGATTTTGAAGATAACGATTTTCTTACATTTTTAAAATTAAGAGGAAAAAATAGAATACAACAATCTAATCAAAGTAGAGTTTTCGGTTTTGTAGGAATAAGACGTTATTTTGTTTCTAACAGCTGCGCTGATGTGAATGATTTTTTTATTTCGCAGAGCCTATCCGAAATGTCATTTTGCGTAAATGCTTCCACAATGGATGAACCAACACTTAGTTTTGACTTACAATTCATAGGAAATAATTTTACTTCCGCAGAATATGATTTCCCACAAGAACTATACACTATGGTCAGGGTTAAGATTGGAGATGAAATCTTTCCAGTCATTTATGACCAAGAGCTTGGAAAAATGATTAACTACCGCTATGATTTTCCACCCAATTTTGTTGGTCAAGTAAGTTTTCAAGCCTTTGTACTGGGAAATAACAAAACTAATTTATTAGATAATAATTGGGTGCTATTTGATAATATCCGTGTTTTTGATAAAAAAGACGTAGCAACCAACGATATTGAAAATAATACTTTTAATATATATCCAAATCCAGCAACAGATATGCTCACGATTATTCCTAAAGATAGAAATGCCAATTACGAAATTAAATTTTTCGATATTTTAGGACAAGAAATTGGGCGAAAGCATTTTATTGGTGATTTGCACTACGATGTTTCAAGGTTTAATTCTGGTTCTATTTTGTACCAAATTATTGAAAATGGTCATATAAATACTGTCGGAAAGGTTGCAATTGTTAGATAATTGAGCTTTCGTTATAAAATGATATAACTATTTACTATATTGTTAATTCATTCTACTGTACACCGTTTGATGATTCTTGAATTTTATTGATAGACCCAATGATTCTTGGTTGTCAAACGGTGTACTCGTTTTTATAAAATACTTTTTTTAATCCAAAAACAATGTCAATGAAGACTTATTTACTATTTATTTTGAGTTTTTTTTATGTTTGGAATGGCTTTTCTCAATCTCAAGAAAGGGTTCACAAACATCAAGCAATTCAATCTATTGATTATAAAAAATCAATTTCAACTAAATCTTTTTTTCAGTCCGAATATCAAAATTTAGGACTCGATTCACCCAAAAATATGACCCAAAAATATGTCATTCATGATAAAAGTGGTTTTATTCATACCAAATTTAAACAATCATATCATGGCATTCCTGTCATAGGGGGAACCTACATCTTGCATGAAAAAAATGGATTGGTCAAAAAATCAACAGGTAATATCTATCCAAATATCAGTTTATCCACCAAACCAACTATATCTCTTCAAGATGCCATAGACGAAGCAAACTATAATCTCATAGAACGATTTTCTAATAAATATAAAGATTTTGATCCTAGTCGCTTCAATTTAGATGTAACAGACAATACATTGTGCATTATTGATAAGGCTTACCCAAGTTTTTCTGGACAATATAGATTGGCTTATGAAATTGCAGTGAAGGCTTTTTTGAATTTACCCATTCAGGAGAAAATTTATGTCGATGCTCAAACAAATGAAGTATTGAATGCTTTTTCTACCATCGCTCAAGAAGATGTGATTGGAAAAGGAGAAACTTTATATTATGGTGAACGAAAATTTAACATTGATTCTATATCCCAAAACAAGTATTTATTACAAGATTTGACAAGGGGAAAAGGTATTTTTACCATTGATGCAAGCCAAGATTATGATGGTAGTCAGGATTACGGATATCCTGTTTTTGAAAATGATTCTAAAACATGGGTTTATTTAGAAAAACCTAAAGATGCAGCAGCCTTAGATGCTCATTTTTCAACTATTCAATATTACGACATGTTGAAAAATCGTTTCGGAAGAAACAGTATAGATAACGATGGTATTGAATTGGTGAGTGCCGTACATGTGGGAAACCCTTTTTATGTAAATGCTACTTGGAATGGATCCAATACCAATTTTGGAGATGGAGACTGTATTGATTACGGCCCTTTG
>CAZOHX010000080.1:0-8347 GCA_964579315.1 uncultured Saprospiraceae bacterium | reverse complement strand
CCTTGGCAGCAGGAAATTGTGTAGTTGCAAAACCATCAGAGGTTACGCCCATGTCTGCATTTATCCTTTCCCAATTGGCCATTGAAGCAGGGTTTCCGCCTGGCGTACTCAATATTGTACATGGATTGGGACAAAAAACGGGAGAAGCAATTGTCAAACACAATGACATAAAAGCCATCTCTTTTACAGGAGGAACTCAAACAGGAGCTAAAATAGCAACCATTGCCGCTCCCCTATTTAAAAAACTATCGCTAGAATTGGGGGGTAAAAATCCAAATATCATTTTTGCGGATTGTGATTATGACAAAATGTTGAAAACAACGGTGCTTTCTTCTTTTTCAAATCAAGGACAAATTTGTCTTTGTGGATCTCGAATATTGGTTGAAAGGTCTATTTTTGAAAAATTTAAGCAAGATTTTGTTAAAAAGGTAAAAGAATTAGCTGTCGGAGACCCAAATCATACAAAAACAAGAATTGGAGCCGTTGTTTCTAAAAGTCATCAAGAAAAAATATTATCTTACATTGAAATAGCTAAAAGTGAAGGCGGTAAAATTCTTTGTGGTGGACATAAAATAGATATTAAAGGTAGATGTGAAAATGGATATTTTGTAGCTCCTACTGTAATTGAAAATTTGTCTCAAAAATGTAGAACAAACCAAGAAGAAATTTTCGGCCCAGTGGTCACCATTGCTCCTTTTGATTCAGATGAAGAAGCGTTGGCGATGGCAAATGATACAAAATATGGATTGTCATCTACCATTTGGACGAATAATTTAAAACGAAGTACACATTTTGCCAGTCACTTAGAAACGGGAATTGTTTGGGTAAATTGTTGGCTATTGAGAGATTTAAGAACACCGTTTGGAGGAATTAAAAATTCAGGGGTTGGAAGAGAAGGCGGTTTTGAAGCACTTCGCTTCTTTACGGAACCAAAAAATGTGTGTTTAAAATATTAACTGTTCTGTGACAACGAAATTGGTCAAAGCATCATACTATAAAACCAAATTTTAAAAATAAGATATAATTCAACATGGATAAAAAAATAATTGATTCGAAAAAAGCACCAGAAGCGGTAGGCATGTATCCACATGCCCGTCAGGTTGGTAATTTGTTATTTTTATCAGGCGTAG
The DNA here is from genome assembly GCA_964579315.1 of uncultured Saprospiraceae bacterium. Taxonomy (GTDB): domain Bacteria; phylum Bacteroidota; class Bacteroidia; order Chitinophagales; family Saprospiraceae; genus CAMZLN01. The sequence goes on along the minus strand of CAZOHX010000080.1, from coordinate 7,217 downwards.
GGCCTCGTGAGCGTGGCACAAAAGTCATTCCTGGCGTAACAGTTGACGAAAAGGGAAATATCATCACCTACGACATCGAAAAACAATGTCATTCTGTATTTAAAAATGTACGATTAATTGTAGAAGCGGCGGGCTCTTCATGGGATAATATTGTAGATGTGACTGTTTTTTTAACAAATATGAAAGATGATTTTAAAATTTACAATAAAATCTATGCTGAATATTTCAAAGATAATATGCCTTGTCGGACTACCGTAGAGATAAATTGTTTGCCGACGCCTATTGGAATTGAATTGAAAGTCATCGCTACAATCTAAATCATTGTCACTAAAATTAAAAAAAATGAGTAAACTAGTTTCACCAATCAATTTTCAAAAATGGATCAATGATAACCGTGCTAAATTGAAACCACCTGTTTGCAATCAAGTCGTCTGGGAAGATGGAGATTTTATTATTATGGTCGTGGGTGGTCCAAATGCCCGAAAAGATTATCATCTCAATCAGACACCAGAATTTTTCTACCAAATCGAAGGAGATATGATTTTAAAAATTGTAAATGATGGTCAATTTGAAGATATTCCTATCAAAGAGGGCGAAATTTACCTTTTACCACCAAATATTCCACATTCTCCTCAACGATTTGAAAATACAGTGGGATTAGTGGTCGAACAAAAGCGTCCTGAAGGCATGCAAGATGGTTTGAAATGGTTTTGTGAAAAATGTGGTCATGAATTGGCACACGAAAATTTTGAAATGAAAGATATTGTGAATCAACTTCCTATTGCTTTTAAGGCTTATTATGGCAATTTGGAAAAACGTACTTGCAAAAAGTGTGGGACGGTTATGGATGAAAAATGAATATCTGGTTTACTAAACTTTTCAAGTTTAGTAAACCTTACTAAAAAAAATCAATCTTTTAAAACTAAAAATATCTGTTTGGAACAAAAAATAGATATACTAAATCTTGGAGATTTAGCATAGCATTTTTTTTGTTTTTATAGAAAATGCAACTCAAAAAAGAAAAATCTTGATTTTGGGACAATTCGTAATTCCCAATTCCTAATTCCCAATTCCCAACAAAATCAAAGTCCAACCAACTCAGGAAAAATCATCAAAAGGATAATAAAAATAACCTGTATCACAATAAATGGGATGATTCCAGTGTAAATATCTTTGGTACTTACAGTCGATGGAGCAACCCCTTTGAGATAAAAGAGAGAAAATCCAAACGGTGGCGTTAAAAAAGATGTTTGCAAATTCATAGCAATAAGAATTCCTATCCAAACTAAATTCATATTCAATTCTACAAAAACGGGTGCCACTACGGGAATAATGATGAAAATAATCTCAATAAAATCAATGAAAAATCCCATAAAAAAGATGACCACCATCACTAATATTAAAAACCCCATTGCCGTAAGTCTTGAGTTTGCAATCAAATCGACTAGATACAAATCACCTCCTAACCCCCTAAATACCATGGTAAATGTAGTAGCTCCTAATAAAATCAAAAACACCATTGCTGTCAATTGCATGGTTTCTTGCGAAACTTCTTTTAAAATTTTTAATGAAAATTTCTTTTGAGATATGGTCAGTAAAATCGCACCAAACGCTCCCACGGCAGATGCTTCGGTGGGTGATGCAAAACCCCAAAAAATAGATCCCAAAACGGCTAAAATCAATAAGAATGGTAAAAAGAATGCCTGAAATACCTTATTGATGATATTTTTTTGATCGAAAAAAACTTTAATTTCTTCATGACTCAATACGGGAACCCATTCAGGTCTAATTTTAGCAATAATCAAAATATAAAGGATGTACATCGCTACCAAAATCAAACTTGGAATAATGGCCACTTGAAACATGGTTCCTACATCAACGGACTGTCCTCCTCCAGAATTACTAAGTGTATCAGCCAATAAAACCAATACAATTGATGGTGGAATAATTTGACCTAAGGTGCCTGATGCGGCAATCGTTCCTGTGGCTACGGATGCTTTATAACCCCGTTTCAACATAGTAGGCAGACTGATGAGTCCCATCGTCACTACCGTTGCGCCCACTATCCCTGTTGATGCTGCCAATAAGGCTCCGACCACTATCACAGATATCGCTAATCCGCCCCGCAATCGACCAAATAACATGGCCATCGTTTCCAACATACTCTCCGCCAATCCAGAACGCTGTAGCATAATCCCCATAAAAATAAAGAGTGGAACCGCCATAAGTACTATGCTTTGCATAATCCCCATAAATCGGGAAGGTAAGAGCATAAAATAATTTGCTCCAAGGGTGAAATAACCAAAAATTAAGGAAACTCCACCTAACGTAAGTGCTACTGGAAATCCAAAAAGAATTAATATAAAAACAACAGCAAAAAGGATGAGTGCAATAATTTCCAATTCCATTACGCTTTATTTTTTTGAAGGATGATCATAATCGATTTTAAAATCATTGACAAGCCTTGTAACAGTAAAAGAAACATGCCCATCACAATCGCATACTTTATAACATATCTTGCTGGTAATCCACCTGGATTTGTGGAACCCTCTCCTATCTTCCAAGCGTGGTAGGCATATTTATTGGCATTTAGCATGAGAATAAGTGTCCACGGAATTAATAGGAAAAGACTTCCTATTAAATTGACCCAAGCCTTTCCTTGTTCTGAAAAATTAGTATAAAAAACATCCACACGTACATGCTTATCCGCTTGTAAAGTATATCCAATTCCCAATAAAAAAATCAAAGCAAAAAAATGCCATTCCAATTCCATGACCCAGTTTTTAGAAAAATTAAAAAGATAACGAGTAATGACATCGTAAACGACTAAAATCACTAGTCCTACGACTAACCAAGAAACGATTTTGCCAAAATATCGAACGATACTTTCTATGACTGAGATTGCTTTCTTCATAATACAAAATTAAGAGCTACCAAGTAAAGAAAAATTATTCAAAAAACAAAAGAGAAGTTAGAATTTAATCTAACTTCTCTTTTGAAATGCTAAAGTTGAGCAAGTAAGCCACCCCTAACTTTGCTGGGGATTAGTGGAGTCCTGCACAGTTGAATTTTTAAGAAGGTATTTATTTGAAATAAGATTCCAATTTTTCACCATCCTTCACAGCTTGAAATCTCTTTTTAAATTCATTAGATTTCTCAAAATCATTTAATCTAGCAAAAATTTCTTTAAGGGCAATCAAAGTACTTTGATCGTTAGCATTTAAAGATTCTGCTTTTTTGAAATAAGGTAAAGCTGTATTAAACAAGCCTTCCATTTCTCCTTTAAGAGCGTCATATTTCTTAGTCTCACTGATTGGTAAAGCATTCATTTTCTTAGTCACTTCCACTGCCTTGTTGTAGTAAAGTGAGCCGATATTATAATTGACATCAAACATATCAGGCTTCAACTCCAATGCTTTTTCAAAGTATTTTTTTGAATCATCAAAATAAGTTTTAGCTTGAGCTTCGTTTCCTTTTCCATATTCATCTTGAAATAAATTCATAAATACATTACCCAATGCGGAGTACAAAGAAGGATTATCAGGATTTTTTTCAATTGCCTTTTCTAATTTTGATTTCAAAGAAGCAAAATCCCCTTTTTTGATATAATAATTAATTTCAGAAAACATAATCTCGCTATTTGCAGGATATTTCTCTTTTCCTTTCTCTAATATTTTCAAAGCATCTTCATCATTATCCGCCAAATCGAATGCAAAAGAATAAATTCTAGGCTCATCATAATTCGCTTCCATCAATTTATTAAATGTAGCTTTTGCCTCATCTTTTTTACCAGATTTCATAGCACAATATCCAACAATAAAAAGATGATCATTCAAATCTTTTTCAGTATCTAATAATGTTTTCATACCCGCATCTTTATGAATAGCACGAATATCAACTATTGCTTGTAATAAATCATAAGCTGTAGCAAAATCTTTTTTCTCAATAAAGTAGTTTCCTACATTGGCAAGATTATTAGCCGTTTCTTGTAATCCTTTCAATGCTTCCTTTTTTTGATATTTTTTAGTTGCTTTTTCAATAGCCATTTTATAAGCACTAAACGCTTCCAATCCAGCTTTAGGATTTTCAACTTCATAAGTTTTAGATGTGAGCAAAGCAATTGCGTCTTTATTTATAATCGCATTATAAATCTTTCCTTTCATATTCCAAACTTTTGGATTTGCTTGCATTTCACTATCTTCCAATGCTGCATCAATTGAGTTCATAGCATCTGTCAATAGTTCAGCTTTTTCTTGGTTTGTCCAATATTTGCTGAATTGTTTTTTGGCATTTTTAAATGCCTTTTGGGGAGTCACTTGCGCATTAGAAATACCAATGGCAAGAAATAAAGTCAAAAAGGTGGAGAATAATAGTCTCATGTTAATGATAATTTTAGTTAATTAATTTCCGTTTTTACGGCGTAAAGGTAGTAATTTATAGTGATTTCATGATGAGAATTCATTTTTTATTTACATCAATGACCAATATCTATCACCTTGACGAATTAAAATTTTGCTGTACTATATTTAAAATGTTAATTTTTTATAATAAAATGTTAAAAAATCTTTTTTGTTCTAAAACCATGTATTCTTACGTCTTCTACGCCGACGAGTTGATTTTATACCCAATACCCCAAGCAATCCACGCGTCAATTCTCTAACGACAGTCCGTCCTACGGAGCTATTCACCACTTTGTCAAACGTACTTTTTTCTTTCCGACGTGTACTAGTCTTTTTAGCCTTCGCTTTTTCCTTCTTCATTTCTTCTTGATGCTCTTGCTCTTGAAAAAGTTCTATTTTTTCATTCAAGATTTCATAGGCACTCTCTCGATCTACTACTTCATCATATGCTTCCACTAATTTAGATGCATTTACAATTTTATTTATTTCACGAGTTGTTAATACGTCCATTCGAGAATTGGGTGCTCTCAATAAAGTATGCACCAATGAAGTAGGAATACCTTTTTCATCTAAAACAGTGATTAACGCCTCTCCAATTCCCAATTCTGTCAATAAAGATGCAGTATCATAATAAGGCGTATCTGGAAAATTTTGAGCTGCCAATTTAATAGCTTTCCTATCCTTAGCTGTAAAAGCTCGCAATGCATGTTGTATTTTAGTACCTAATTGAGATAAAACTGCATCTGGAATATCTACTGGATTTTGCGTAACAAAATAAATTCCTACACCCTTTGAACGAATCAACTTTACAATTGCTTCTATTTGCTCCAATAATGGTTTAGATGCTTGACTAAAAATCAAATGAGCTTCATCTATAAACAATACCAATTTCGGCTTATCAGCATCTCCTTGTTCTGGAAAAGTACTATATATTTCAGCTAATAATTGAAGCATAAAGGTAGAAAATAGCTTAGGTTTGTCTTGAATATCTGTCAAACGAAGGACGGAAACAATACCCCGACCATCTTCATCATGTCTAACCAAATCTTCCACTTCAAATGACCGCTCTCCAAAAAATAATTCGGCTCCTTGTTGTTCTAATTCTATGATTTTCCGAACAATAGTCCCTGATGAAACTCTAGAAACCCGTCCATATTCCGCTTCAAAGGTCTCTTTTCCCTCATTGGTAACATATTGCAAAACCTTTTTCAAATCTTTCAAATCCAACAAAGGGATTTTTTCGTCATCACAATATTTAAATACAATAGCCAAAATTCCAGATTGTGTGGAAGTCAAATCCAATATCTTTGAGAATAAAACAGGCCCAAACTCCGAGACCGTAGCTCTCAACCTGACCCCCTTCTCATCTGACAAGGAAAGAAATTCAACAGGACTAGCAGATGGCTCAAAAGGAATACCAATTTGGGCATGACGCTCATCAATCTTTGGATGTCCTGGGCTTGGAGCTGCAATCCCACTTAAATCTCCTTTGACATCCATCAATAAAACAGGCACTCCATTTTCAGAAAGATGTTCTGCCAATATTTGCAAAGTTTTGGTCTTTCCTGATCCCGTTGATCCTGCTATTAGACCATGACGATTCATCATTTTTAAAGGAATTTTTACTAAAGTATCTTTTTGACAAACACCATCTATCATACCACCACCAAGAATGATACTTTCTCCTTTAAAATTATAATCTGATAAAATTTCTTCTTTGAATTTGTCTATTTTACTCATTTTTATTTTTATTTTATTGAATTTTCTGTTCTAAAAGAGCATAATCACCGTAAATTCCATTGGTTTACACGTAGATTATAACGTTTTTTACTAAATTTCCATTTATGAATATCATAATTTTTTTCAATATCATCTATATTTCCATTCCCTGAAAGATTTGGGAAAAAATCAATCCCTGTACGTTTTTCTACATCATCTATACTCATTGCAAAATCCTGTAATGGTCTATTAGAAACTTCATTGGGTAGCACAAAGCCTATTCCCTTCACTTCTGGATCTGTGTAATCTAATATCACTTTATAATATGCTGATGGAACTGCTACATTATTTTCACCAATTTCATCTATGGGTTCTTCCGTTAATACGGGCCCTGACACCACATAAATCTTTTTATATTTCCTAGCCCAATCACGGGTTTGCTCTTCTAATTCTCGCCATACCCCACCATTAAAATGTCGAATTTGTGGACTCATATTGCTCATAAAAAAGGTTTCAGACATTGCTTTGGAATCAAATCCCATATCTCCTGCAGGTACTAAATGACCTCTATCATATCCCGATCTTTTATAATCCCATTTTGTGGCAGATTTTGTTGTTACTAAAGGATCTATTCTAAAATTATTAGACCTTGGAACGTGTTTCGTATTCAATTGTGCACGAGTCATGACGTAAGCAACCCACTCAGGTTGCTCATATTTTTCAATATATGATAAGGTATAAAACTGATGATACACAATTTCACCATGAGAAGATGGCAAATAATCTAAATTTTTATCTCCTGATACAACCACATCCGAGGGAGAAGGCAAATTGACTCGACCACCTCTGTCAGAAGGACTATACAAATAAAAGAGAATACCGAAGATAACTCCAAAAATACCAAATTTGGCAAGCATTGTGCCGCTCATTCCACCTCCACTGTGATTTCTTCTAAAATTTGCCATGAATTTTTGTGTTTATTCACAAAACTAAGGAAAATATTTATAAAACATAAAAGAGTACCTATTCTTTGATAAAATGTATCTGAGTATGTGACAAAATATGGGAATCCATACCATTTGGTAGGCAGGATTGGAT
>CAZOHX010000079.1:0-8441 GCA_964579315.1 uncultured Saprospiraceae bacterium | reverse complement strand
GAAATGAAAATCGCTGCGGCAAAAGCCATTGCCACATTTATACGAAATCCCACTAAAAATGAAGTAATTCCTACCTCATTAAATGAAAGAGTCGCTTGGAGAGTCGCTGATGCTGTAAAAGCTGTTGCGGAAAAAACAAAATGGTAATCTTTCCTTCTAGATACTTTGAATGTCCATTGGTGTAATTCCCGTTGGACATTCTATCTTTCATAAATATTGACAGCAAAGTCAAAATCATTCTTTTCGCTACTTGGATACTTTGTAGTTGATATAATATTCCAATTTTGAAGTTTTCTCATATCAAAAAATGCACTTCCGTTTTTAATTTCACAATCAACTTGTGATATGTAGAATCGATCAATCCAGTCAAAACTTTGCTCATAAATGGTAGCTCCACCTATAATAAATATCTCTTTTTGATTATTTGATAATGCAAAATCAATCGCTTCTTGAATGGAGTGTACTACAATACATCCTTCTATTTTTAAATTCTTATTTCTGGAAATAATGATATTTGTGCGTTTTGGTAGGGGACGACCAATGGAATCATAACTTTTGCGACCCATTATAATGTAACTATCCAACGTCGTTTTCTTAAAAAACTTCAAATCGTCTGATAGCTTCCAAGGTAATTGATTATCTATACCAATAACACCATTGTTAGAAACCGCAAGTATTGCCGAAATCATCATTTTTGTTCTATTTTTACTTCTTTTTCATAAACTTTTGGATCAATCAATACTGTTTTCTCCAATCTTTCTTTTATTGGGATTTTATATTCTGAAATTTCACCTTTTAAATATTGCTCTATCATCAATCCTGCAATAGGGGCTGCATAGGTGCCCCCAAATCCTGCATTCTCAATATATACCGCTATCGCAATTTTCGGATTTTCTCTTGGAGCAAAAGCAAAGAAAATCGAGTGATCTTTTCCATTTTTATTGGTATTTTGTGCCGTACCTGTTTTTCCACAAATTTTGATTCCATCTACTCTTGCTCGTTGCCCTGTACCTGAATCTATCACTCTTTCCATCCCTTCTATTATCGGCTCAAATAGTTCAGCATCTATATCTACTTCTCGTTTCAATCTGAATTTTGGATTAATCTCTCTATTTGAATTTTTATACTTTTTGATAAGATGGGGTGTATAAAAAAAACCCCGATTTGCCAACATTGCCGCTATATTTGCCATCTGTAGTGTCGTCAACTCTAACTCCCCTTGTCCGATGCCCAAAGAGATAATGGTTGGCGACCGCCATTTCTTGTGATATAATTTGTCAAAATAGGCAACAGTTGGTACGTTTCCTGTTTTTTCTCCCAAAAAATCAACTCCCAATTTTTGACCAAAACCCATTTGATATAAATACTTGTTGAAAATATTTAACCCTTCGGCTGAGTTGTAATATCCGTTTTTATCAATAATCGCCCTAAATAACGTAAAAAAATACGAGTTGCAAGAATGTTGAATTGCTTCTGATATATTTGAAATAGGGGCATGATGATGACATCCCATGAATATATTAAAATTTTGATACCCTCCATTGCAAACCACCCCTCGATTTACATTCCATACTTCTTCTTGCAATCCAATCAAGCCCACAATCGGTTTTAATAATGAGCCTGGAGGATACTGTGCTCCAATAGCTCTATTAAAAAGTGGCTTTGTTGGATCTGAACTCAATGCTTGATAAGCTTTTCCTCGTTCTCGGTGAATCGCCAAAATATTCGGATCATATGTTGGGGCACTTACCATTGAAAGAATTTCACCATTTCGGGGATCTATTGCCACAATTCCGCCAATCTTGTGCTGCATCAAGGACTCTCCTAATCGCTGCAATTCTTTATCAATCGAAATAACGATATCTTCTCCTGAAACTGCAACTGAATCTAATGCTCCATCTTGATAGGCTGAGACAACTCGACCAAGATTGTCTTTCAACATGTACTTTATGCCTTTCTGTCCACGCAAACTACGTTCATAATAAGCTTCTAATCCTGTAGATCCTATATAATCACCCAAATTATAAAACGCAGGCTCTTTCTTTATTTGTTTGGCATTTACTTCTGAAATGTATCCTAAAGCATGGGCTGCTATTGTATCTGGATATCCCCGCACATTACGTAAAATGACAGAAAAACCTGGTAATTCAAAAAGATTTTCTTGAAGACGTGCATACTTTTCTGGAGATACTTTGGTCATAAACACAAACGGTAACGCCTTTGAATATCTATGATTATAAAAATCTTTATTGATTCGCTTTAGAAAATCTTCTTTACTAATCTCTAATATATTACAAACCAAAGTGGTATCCATTTTTGGATCCAATTGGTTATAGGTCACCATTAAATCGTAAATCGGACTATTGTAGTTTAAAATCTTCTCATTCCTGTCATAGAAGAGACCTCGAGATGGATAAATAATATTTTTATCAATCGCGATAGAATTGGCTCTAGCTTTAATGCTTTTGTCAAACAACTGGAGATACATTATCTTCCCTATGAGAATTAATGCACCCAAAACAATTATATTCCTAATTGTATTTTGCCTATAACTATAAATGTCAGACATAAAAAATATTAAGCCTATTCTGGTTCAAAACCTAATACAATACTCAATTTACCATATTTATCAAAGAATTTATCCGCTGGATTGATATTGTTTTTATCAAAACCAATTCCATAATCAAATCCTAGGGTTCCAAACATGGGCAAGAAGACTCTCAATCCAAGTCCATATGACCTCCTAATATCAAATGGATTAAAATCTTTAAAACTACTCCATGAATTTCCTCCGTCTGCAAAGGCTAACATATATATCGTTGAATTTGGATTGGTCGTAAAGGGATATCTCAATTCAATGGAAAATTTATCAAAAACAGCTCCACCTCCATTTTGACTCACAGGTAAATCACTTAATTCATATCCTCTCAATGAGATTAAATCATAACCTAATAATCCTGTTTGTTGATTGGACAATCCATCTCCTCCTAGTTGAAAACGTTCAAATGGGGAAGTACCTATGTCTTTGTTATAATATCCTAGCATTCCTATTTTTGCACTTGCCTTTAATACCAAATCTCCAACTAGCGTCGTGTACCATTCCGCATTCATTCTCCATTTATGATATTCCAACCATTTAAACTTTTCTTGGGCTGATTCTTCATCATAATTTCGTCCCGCTTTTCTTAATAAAGAATAGGGTGGTGTAAATTGCATAGACAAAGAAATCTTTGAGCCTGTTCTTGGAAAAATTGGATCATTTACCGTAGATCGTGCAATCGTCTCATTTATACTGAAATTATAAAACTGTCCTTTGGTTACTCGTTTCCCTTTATGATAGAAATCTGTTCTATTCCAGTTATTTAAGGTCAAGCGTTGAATATTTAGAGTGGTACTTGATATAAAGTTGTCATCTGGAAACTTCAAACGGGTTCCTAATCCTATTGAAAAATTGGCTATACTCAATTTACTATACGAACTTGTGCCTACTTCTGCTCCATTTGTCAATGCGGTATAATAACCTCCTACCGTAAAAGATGTAGGTTTTTTACCTCCTAACCATGGCTCTGTGAAAGATGCATTATAGGATTGATAAAACTTTCCGTTGGTTTGTGCACGAAGTGATAATCTTTGTCCATCTCCTTGCGGAAGTGGACTCCAACTTTCCTTTTTAAAGATATTTTTAATTGAAAAATTATTAAAAGAAACTCCTAGAGTACCTATGACGCCTCGTCCTCTGCCTCCCCATCCCGCAGAAAGTTCTAGTTGATCCGATGGTTTTTCTTCTACATCATATTCTATATCTACTGTTCCCCTTTGTGCATTCACGGGTGTATTTATCCCCAATGCTTCTGGATTGAAATATCCTAAATTGATAATTTCTCTTTGTGATCGAATAATGTCTGATCGGCTAAATTTTTGCCCTGGGCGTGTTCTCAACTCTCTTCGAATCACATGCTCATGCGTACGATCGTTACCACGAATCACTACTCTATCAATCGTAGCTTGAGGTCCTTCTGTAATTCTTAATTCCAAATCTATCGAATCTTTTGAAACAGAAACTTCTACAGGGTTTATTTGGAAAAACAAATATCCATTGTCCATGTAAAGTGTACTCACATCTCTTCCGTCTTGACTAAACTTTAATCTGGTATTTAACAATTCGGTATTGTAAACATCGCCTTTTTTGATGCCCAATATTTTTTCTAATGTCTGTGTGTCGTATATTGAATTTCCTTTAAATACGATCTTGTTAAAATAATATCGATTGCCTTCATCAATATTTATTTTGATTTGCAAATCTCCATCATCTTCTCGCCAGATGCTGTCACTTGTTATCCGAGCATCACGAAACCCTAATGTATTATAGTAGTTAATGATGCTTTCCTTGTCTGCTTCGTAATTTTTCTCAATAAATTTCGATGGAGAAAATAGTTTTCGCTTACGATGTGTATCCTCCATTTTTTTACGCAACTTTCGTGGCTTTACATTTTTATTTCCCGTAAATGTAATATCCTGAATTTTCAACCTTTTCTTTTTATCTACACTAAAGATTAGTTGTACTTTATTTTTAAATTTCTTTTCTGGAACTTCTTTTACCGTTACGACTGCGTCGGGGTAACCTTTTTCATCATAGAATGATTTTATGGCATTAATTGCATTGCTCACCACATTTTTAGTTACAATAGTCCCTCTTAGCAAAACCGTTTCTAATGCATCATTCAAGTCATCATGCCGAGATTTTTTCACCCCTTTATATGAATATCTTGACAACTGGGGTCTTTCTTGAATTCTGATATTCAAAAAGATTAATTCTCCAACCGTTTTTTCTTTCTCAATAGCTACATCATCAAACAATCTCAATCTCCATAATGATTTTATGGCTCGTACTGTTTTAGGTCCTGGCACTTTTATTTTATCCCCTACTTTCAATCCCGATATAGAGATAATCGCCTTTTCGTCGCTGTGTTCTGCTCCTATTACAGTAATGCCTCCAATTTCATAAGATTTTTGCTCATTAAAATCAATTGTGGACGGCTTATCTTGTGCAAAAATGTTTGTCATTTGAAAACCAAAAGCCAATACAATTAGGATGATTAAATTAATTATATGTCTCATTTATAAATTTTAATTTCAATATTAATATTTCTCGACTCTTTAAAGAGTACAATTCTTTTCTAAAGGTTGTAAGAAAATAGATTATAGTTGTTCACTAATTTTCCCAAAACGCCTTTCTCTATGTTGAAAATCTATGATCGCTTCATAAAACTCATTTTCTCTAAAAGCGGGCCAATAGACAGGAGTAAAATACAATTCCGAATAAGCTATTTGCCAAAGCAAAAAATTGCTGATTCTCGTTTCTCCACTAGTCCTAATCAACAACTCAGGGTCAGGAAAGTTTTTAGTATCCAAATGATTAGATATTAATGATACATTTATATCTTCCGTTTTCAGTTTCTCTGCCTTGACTTCATTGACAATATCTTTTACCGCTCTGACCATTTCGTCCCTTCCGCTATAATTTAATGCAATGACCAATGTCATTTTTGAATTGGTCGCTGTTTTTTCTTTTGCTTGTTCTAGTGCATTTTGACTTTTTTGTGGCAAAGCCGAAATATCACCAATCGACTCCAATCGGATTCCATTTTTGTTTAAGGTTTCTACTTCTTTTCGGAGTGTTTCTACCAATAAATTCATGAGGGCATTCACCTCCAATTTGGGTCTGCTCCAATTCTCCGTGGAAAAAGCATACAATGTCATATATTTTATGCCTAGTCGAGCAGCTACCTCTGTGATTACCCTTACAGATTTCACGCCTTCTCGATGACCGATTACTCGCACTTTCCCCTTGCTTTTTGCCCATCTACCGTTGCCATCCATGATGATAGCAACGTGCTTGGGCAATTTTTCCATATTTATTTTGGATTTCAAATCCATTATTCTAAAATTATTTCGCACAAAATTAATAAAAAACATTAATCTTTTAGTAGTATAGTGACTTTTATAAAAAATTGATATTTTATACTAAGGACGATGATTAAATAAATGTAGTTTATTCGGTAGATTATTTTGGTTTCAGTTTTTGCTTAATGAAGGAATGTTGTTAACATTGTGACTGAGTTAAAGTGAAAAATGAGACCAAAAGAAACAGCGAAGAATGTATATTTATTTTGTCACCATTCCTAAACTTTAAAAGTAAGAATCCAGTATAATTAGGAATATTTTAATGCATCATTTTAACTAAATTTAGAACATGACAAAATTTCAAGATTATAAATATGAACGTCCTTCGATTGATCACATTCGTACTGAATTAACTGATTTGATTGACAAATTTGACAATTCAGCGTCTTTTGAAGAACAAAACAATTATTTCATGCAAATCAATGATTTAAAATCCGCCGTTAGTAATGCATACAATATTTGCCATATTCGTCACACCATTAATACAAAAGATAAATTTTATGAGCAAGAACAAAATTTCTTCGATGAATATCTACCCGAAATAGAAAGCTTGACCAACCAATTTTATAAAAGTGCTTTAAAATCAAAATACAAAAAGGAACTTCAAAAAAAATGGGGCAATCAATTTTTTGTAATCGCTGATTTGAGTACTAAAACTATTCATGAATCTATTATTCCGCTTTTGCAAAAAGAAAACAAATTGCGTAGCGAATACATGAAAGTAAAAGCTTCCGCTAAACTCGATTTTAATGGTGAATCTCATAATTTATCCAGTATTTTTGCCCTAGAAACATCCGATGATAGAAAAATTAGAAAAAAAGCAAGCACCATCAAATGGAAATTTTACGAAGAAAATGCCCAAAAAATAGAAAGCATTTTTGATGATTTAGTAAAGGTAAGACATCAAATTGCTCTTGAATTAGGATATGATAATTTTATCCAATTGGGATACGACAGAATGCTTCGATCGGATTATGATGCCGCTAAAATTAAAGATTTCAGAGCTCAAGTTAAAAAATATATCGTTCCGCTAGCGACCAAACTATTCAAAAAACAAAAGGAAAGATTGGGTTTGGATACGATGACTTACTACGATGAAGCTGTAAAATTTAAAACAGGTAATGCTAAACCACAAGGAGATCCAGACTGGATTATCAACCATGCTGATACTATGTACAAAGAGTTGTCTCCTGAAACAGATGAATTTTTTAAATTTATGAGAAATAGCAATCTCATGGATTTAGTCAATAAAGATGGAAAATCTACAGGCGGATATTGTACTTTTATCTCTGGATACAAAGCTCCTTTTATTTTCTCCAATTTTAATGGTACTAGCGGCGATATTGATGTGCTAACTCATGAGGCAGGTCATGCTTTTCAAGTATATTCTAGCCGAGACATGCCCATAGAAGAGTATAATTGGCCGACTTATGAAGCATGTGAAATCCACTCAATGAGTATGGAGTTTTTTGCATGGCCTTGGATGAATTTGTTTTTTGAATCAGAAACAAATAAATATAAATTTGCACATCTTGCAGGCACTATCACTTTTATGCCCTATGGTGTTGCGGTAGATGAATTTCAGCATTTTGTTTATGAAAATCCTAAAGCTTCTCCTGCTGAACGAAATGCTGCTTGGTCAAATATTGAAAAAGAATATTTGCCGCACAGAAATTATGAAGGGAATACATTTTTAGAAAATGGTGCTTTTTGGCAAAGACAAAGCCATATCTTTGCATCTCCATTTTATTATATTGATTATGTGCTCGCCGAAATATGTGCTTTACAGTTTTGGAAAAGAGATCAAAAAGATCACAATTCTGCATGGGATGATTATGTGAAATTGTGTAAAGAAGGAGGCAGTAAATCTTTTTTGGATTTAGTTAAAATAGCTGGACTTGTTTCTCCGTTTAACAAAAACTGTATTCCAAACGTTATCAATGATGTGGAAAAGTGGCTAGATCGTGTGGATGACTCAAAATTTTAATTTTTATACCTTTAAAATATTTTCCAAAGTATGAAGTACTTCTTAAAAATGACTTTCCTTTTGTTTATTGGACTGACTACTATGTCTTTTTCTACGCCCAAAAAAAAGGTGCAGGTCATATGTCAATTGGAATTTGCGAGCGACAAGGATTCCTTATCATTATTTCAATTTGATGGGCTAGGTTTTCAATTAGTAGATAAAGTAGGGAATATTGATCAGAAATTTGTTTTTTCGGTTCCCAAATCAAAACCTTCATTTTATTACGTAGGAACGGATACCCGAAATATTAAATCTATTATTTTGGGTTCAGAAAAAAAGGTAGTTGTTAATGGTAATATCAAAAAAATGCCGAAAATTACTTTTCAAAGTGAAATGAACAACAACTATAACCAAATGATGAGCCAAGCTAAAATGCTTAAAAGTAAGGGTATAAATGCACGAAGCCAACTGGTTCGCTTATTACAACAAAATAAAGATATTAGTGAAATAA
>CAZOHX010000078.1:0-8447 GCA_964579315.1 uncultured Saprospiraceae bacterium | reverse complement strand
TGTGCCATTTCATCGGATTTTATCGCAGGATTTTGTACAGAAACCGAGGAAGAGCATCAAGATAGTCTTTCGATGATTGAATTTGCTCGATATACGATGTCGTACATGTTTTTTTACTCTGAGCGTCCAGGTACACTCGCAGCCAAAAAATATGAAGATGATATTCCATTGGCAACCAAGAAAAAAAGATTGAGTGACATCATACGTGTTCAAAGTCAAGTATCATTTGAAAGTAATAAACGAGATATAGGAAAAACTTTCAAGGTCTTAATCGATGGAACTTCTAAAAAATCAGATGACTTTTTTAAAGGTAGAAATTCTCAAAATAAGGTTATTATTTTTAAAAGAAATGACAACATCAAAAAAGGAGATTATGTTTATGTAAAAGTAACAGACGCAAATTCTGCGACCTTAAAAGGAGTATTAGTATAAAGCATTATAACTATGAATGAAGACTTATTTGCTGTAAAACGACGTTTTGGAATCATTGGAAATTCCGAAAAATTAAATCATGCCTTGAACACAGCCGTTCGAGTAGCCCCAACCGATTTAACGGTTTTAATTTCAGGAGAAAGTGGGGTTGGAAAAGAGGCATTTTCCAAAGTAATTCATCATTTAAGTCCTAGAAAACACAACCATTTTATTGCTATCAACTGCGGTGCTATACCCGAGGGAACTATCAATTCTGAATTATTTGGACATGAAAAAGGAGCCTTTACAGGTGCTGCAAAAGATAGATTAGGATACTTTGAGACCGTAGATAAAGGGACTATTTTTTTAGATGAAATCGGGGAAATGCCCTTAGATACGCAAGCATTTTTATTACGGATTTTAGAATCTGGTGAATTTATGCGTGTCGGATCATCCAAGGTACTTAAAACAGATGTTCGTATCGTAGCCGCATCCAATAAAAATTTATTTGAAGCCGTTAGAAGAGGTAAATTTAGAGAAGATTTATATTATCGTCTAAACACCGTGCCCATTCATATTCCGCCATTAAGAGAGCGAAAGAATGATATTTTGCTTCTTTTTAGAAAATTTGCTTCGGATTTTGCTGAAAAATATCGGATTGAAACAATAAAGTTGACTCAAGAAGCTTCCCTCTTGATTCAAAATTACCGTTGGCCTGGTAATATTCGACAACTCAAAAATGTAGCAGAACAGTTGTCTATTTTAGCAGAAGAACGAATAATTACCCCTGAAATCATTCTAACTACCATTCCTAACATCCAAGACAGTCAAGTACCTACAATTCTTGGGATGCAAAATGGTGCAACAGATTTTCAAGAACAAGAAATGCTCTATAAATTGCTTTTTGAAATGAAAAAAGATATGACAGATTTAAAATCACTTGTTTTTGAATTGATTAAAAATAATGATTTAAACGTCTCTGATCTCAAAAATTTAAATCAATTGGAACATACTCTTTTGCCAGCGAGAAATGAATCTTTGTATCCAAACGAGGTAGTATCAAAGCCTTCTTCAAATGAATCCGAACTCAATACTATATTATTAGATCCACAAACCAAACAACAATATGAGCATTCTGAAGTTGTAGAAGAAAGCCTATCCATAGAAGACATGGAAAAAGAATTAATACAAAAAGCACTAAAAAAACATAAGAATCGGCGTCGAGACGCAGCAGATGATTTAGGTATTTCTGAACGCACACTTTATCGAAAGATTAAACAATATGACTTATAAACGTATATTTTTATTCCTAGTTATAGTAGGTTTATTTTTTGGAATAGAGAGCTGTTATCGGTTCAAAGGAATCAGTATTGCTCCTGAAACGAATACTTTTTACATTGATAATTTTAAAATTTCGGTTCCAAATGCACCTGCTACCATCAATACCATATTTCGTGATGGGTTGAATAAAAAAATTCGCCAAGAAACTAGATTAAGATATTCTGACACTGATCCTGATATTGAATTTTCGGGTGCTTTCACCCAATACAATGTATCTTATGAAGCTCCAAAACCTGGAGAAACCAGTGCTTTCAATCGATTGACTATCACCGTAAAAGTAGAATTTACAAATAACAAAGATGAGGAAAAAGATTGGGCAAGATCCTTTTCGTTCTTTTTTGATTATCCATCTTCGCAAAATTTATCAGATATTGAGGAGGAGGCAATCTCTACTATTTATAAAAATCTTTATGATGATGTTTTTAATGCTGCTTTTAATAATTGGTGATTTTTGATTTACTCCTCCTCAAAAGGGTCTTCCAAAAGTACTTCTGGTTTTTCGATGGGTTTTATCATAGGCAGTTCAATCCATTTCAACTCATCCTGATTTACCGCTCCAAAACGAAGGAAACCACCACTAGATTTGGCAATTTCCTTGGCATAAAATTTCAAATCTTTGTAAATATGGTAACCAAATTTTGGCGGTAATTTGCGTAATGCCTTGCCCACTAATTTTAATTCTTCTGATAATTCAACATCCATCATTTTGGTTCCAGAAATCATATCCGTCAAATAGCCCAAATTACTATCAAACTGATCTGCCATCACTTGATAATACGGTTTTAGTGGATCTGGAGCAGAATATGCATGAATATCCGCAATTTTCTTAGCAGCTAGTTGTTCTTTTTCATCATAAGTACCGTCACTATGTCCAATTAAGACGGCAATTAATGGTAGCGCACGATGCAACCGCTCTATCTCATTTTTAAGCAATACTTCTTTAAATATTTTCATATTTTCTATTTTTTAAGTTCAGAATAATATTGATAAAAATATGGAATCGTTTCAATACCTTTATAAAAATTAAATAAACCAAAATGCTCATTGGGGGAATGAATAGCATCTGTATTCAGACCAAAACCCATCAAAATAGTCTTCAAACCCAATACTTTTTCAAACATCGCAACAATAGGAATACTGCCTCCTGCCCTAGCTGGAATTGGTTTTTTCCCAAATGTTGCGGTATATGCCTGTTCTGCCGCTTGATACTCAAGGGTATTTGTAGGCGTAACCGATGGATATCCCCCATGATGACTGGTTACTTTCACCTTTACGGATTTTGGAGCGATATTTTCAAAATGCTTGGTAAATAAATCCGATATTTTGTAAGGATCTTGGTCAGGTACCAATCTCATGCTTATCTTTGCGTTAGCCTTTGATGGCAAGACGGTTTTGGCACCTTCACCAATATATCCGCCCCAAATACCATTCACGTCCAATGTAGGTCGAATGGATGCTCGTTCAATAGTAGTATATCCCTTTTCCCCTTGGACATCATCAATATCCAATTGTTTTTTATATTTAGCCAAATCAAAAGGCGTTTCGTTTAATGCGGCTCTTTCGGATGGACTTAAATCCAAAACATCATCATAAAACCCTGGAATCGTAATATGATAATTTTCATCATGAAGAGAAGCAATCATTTTACAAAGTACATTTACTGGATTGGCAACAGCCCCACCAAACGTACCAGAATGCAAATCAATATTAGGTCCTACTACTTCGATTTCCATATACGCAAGTCCTCTCAAACCCGTTGTCACAGAAGGAATATCATTGGCAATAATAGAGGTATCAGACACCAAAATTACATCTGCGGTAAGCATATCTTTATAATCACGGCAAAATTGTTCTAAATGAACAGAGCCTACTTCTTCTTCCCCCTCAATCATAAATTTCACATTACATGGCAATACATTTTCTGACACCATAGCTTCTACGGCTTTGATATGCATAAACATTTGTCCTTTGTCATCGCAAGATCCACGAGCAAAAATTGCACCATCTGGATGCAAATTCGTCTTTTTTATAACAGGATTGAAAGGTTCAGAGTCCCATAATTCATAAGGATCAGCAGGTTGCACATCATAATGTCCATACACCAAAACCGTTGGTAGCTTTGGATCAATCACTTTTTCAGCATATACAATTGGATGTCCTTCGGTTGGATAAATTTGTACGGTATCCATTTGGATATTTGTCAAATGCTCTGCTACCTTCTTTGAAGTCCGATTGACATCTTCTTTAAATTTTGGATCAGCACTCACAGAAGGAATTCTTAGCAATTCAAATAACTCTTCTAAAAATCTATCCTTATGTTTATGATAATATGTCTCTAATTTTTTCATAATTTCTTTATTCTAAAGGGAATCCCCTTAATTTTTAACTTAATAATATCTCATTTTAATAATACAATTTCAATAACTCATCCAATTTTCCTTCTGAAATATCTGCGACCAATTTCCCTTCAAAAGCGTATGAGATATCGCCTGTTTCTTCAGAAACAATCAATACAAAAGCAGAAGTAACTTCTGTCACTCCAATGGCGGAACGATGTCTCAAACCAAACTTTTTGGGGATGCGGTTATTATTAGAAACAGGTAAAATTGCCCCTGCATTTTGAATTAAATTATTGGCAATAATCACCGCACCATCATGAAGTGGACTTTCTTTTTGAAAAATACTTAATAAAAGCTGCTGAGTCACTTTTGCTTGTAGAATCACCCCCGAATTTCCAAAATACTCATGGTTCATATTTTTTGTAAAGACCAATAAAGCTCCTGTTTTGGATTTTGCCATTTCCAAAAGAGCCCCTTTAATAGCTTTTATTTCATTTTCAAGCTGCTTATCTTCCACTAAATTTCCATCAAAAAACTTATTGATAAATTTAAATCGTTGTGATAGACCTGTATTCCCAATTAATAATAAAAACTTACGTACTTCGGGCTGAAAAATAATAATAAAAAGCAGCACTCCTACACTCATAAATTGACCTAAAAACAAGGATAATAGATCCATATTTAAGGTATCTACAATCCACCAAACGACGTATAGCATTACAATTCCGATGAAAATATTAAATGCAATACTCCCTCTAAGTAGCCGATATATTAAAAAAAAGACATAGCCCACTATCAAGATGTCAAGCACATCAAAAATACCAAAAGGTAAAAAGCCAATATTTAATAATACCTTCAAATTTTGTTTTATAAACTCAAAAAATCAGTCAAATCTATTTATATTTTTGGCTTTTGCCTAATTTATCTTAAAATAAATCTATTTCATTTTAGGCATATTGACCTTTTTCGTTAAATTTGTGGTATTTTTAAAGCAAAAGTATTCTAGACACCTAACAGTTTTAAAATATTTAGACAAAATAATATATGAAATTACTACAATATTTGGTTATTAGTGGATTCCTTCTTTTAGGATTGAAATTGAATGCACAAAAAATTTCTACAAACGAAAACGGAGAAACCATTATTCTTTTTTCAGATGGCTCTTGGAGATATTACGATGAAAATGATGAATATGATCAATTTTTAATGAAAAAACATCTTCAAACATTACAACCCAAGGAAGGTAGTGATGCACATGATAGCACCCATTTCAAGATGGATGAATCACTCAATAAAGGAGAAGTGTTGAGTAAAAAAGTAGCAGATGCAAAAATCAAACTTGAAGACGTACAAGATGAAAAACAAATACTTCAAGACCAAATACGAAGGTATAAAAAATTAAAAAATAAGGAGAAAGTGACTCTTTTAAAAAAGTTACTCAAAAACAAAAAAATTGAAATCAAGGAAACGAAAAAATTCTATAAAAACGCTAAAAAACAATTGGCTTACTATCAAAAAGAAAGTAATAAAATAAAAGATGAAGACGATTTTGAAATAGATAATCAAGGTGATGATAAGGATAAGGATTCTGATGCTAAAAATGACAAAAACGAATCCGCTGCATATGCAAAATATTCCGCACAAAATGATGTGATGGTTACACCACCTACATTTCCATGTACATTTATTGAAGCAGAAAATGGCGAGGAAAAATTGAAACAGCAACTTGAACCACAATTGTTTTTCAATTATACACCAACCGCTATGATGGCTGCGAAACTGAATAAAGAAGAAAATTATATTCAATGCATCGGTCAAATCAGTAAAGTCAAAGGAGGAAATTTAATTTTGGATTTAACCATTACCATCGCATCTGAAAATGCAAAAAATGAATATGGTTTGATTGAAAAAGGCAGCCTACTTATTTTAAAATTGATCGACCATTCGAGTATTTCTATTAGTAGTAGAAGAACCGTAATTGGTCGTTTTAATGAGGTCGATAAATCAGTGGTTTATGAAGCTAGTTATAATATCCCCGCAGGCTCTGTGAAAAAACTTGCATCCAAGGAATTAGACTTTATAAAATTGATTTGGTCAACGGGATACGAAGAATACGAAATTTATGAAACAGATTTCTTCATCCGTCAACTCAAATGCCTTAAATAGTCAAACAAAATTATGACAACCGAAAAAATACCCGTACAAATGTTGGGACTCAAATTACCCACTGATCCTCGATGGGTAGATTTAGCAGAAATCACCCTAGAAGCTGTACTTTCTGACCATGCTTATTGTGAACAAAAAGCAACATCCTATTGCATTTCACTTATTCAACAATATCCAGAGAGAACGGATATGGTCAATGCTCTTGCCCCCATTGTAACCGAAGAATGGGCTCATTTTAGGATGGTCTTAGCAGAATTAAAAAAACGAAATCTTGCTCTTTTGGAACAGCGAAAAGATAATTATGTCAATCAATTGATGGAATTTCGTTTGAAAGGTGGCAGTCGTGATGATCGATTTATTGATAAATTACTACAATGTGCTTTGATTGAAGCTAGAAGTTGTGAGCGATTTAGATTATTGTCATTACATCTTAAAGATGAAGATCTAAAAGCATTTTATCATAAATTTATGGTATCCGAAGCTGGGCATTATCGTTTATTTTTGGATTTGGCTTATCAATATGGGGAAAAGGAAAAAGTCAAAGCTAGATGGGATGCCTATTTAGAATACGAACAAGAAATTATGAAAAATTTGGAATTGCGAGGGGATCGGATACATTGATAAAATATGTTTTTGATGGGTTCATTGGATGCTTATTGAAACCTTCAAAAAATTACCGCATCTATCAGAACAAGAAATTAATTGAGTGAAATAATAATTACTCATCGATTGACAAATCGTTCGGTATATAGTTTGGAATTCGCAATAGCTTTCCGTATTTTGTGCAAAATTTGAAAATCAATAAAAATGGCAAAGAAAAAAACAATTATCACAACTCAAAAAAAGTCGAGTATTAGACCGACTGTTTCTAGAACTGCTCAGACAATAGATGCTGACAATACTGAAATGATTTTCACAAAAACGACCTACCTTTGGATGTTGGGTGGTGCAGTTATCATTGCGATAGGAATGGCATTGATGATTAGCCCAAGACCCGTAGATCCTAACATTTGGGATGAAAGCATTATGTATGGATTTCGCCCCACTATTTTAGCCCCAATTGTAATTCTAGCAGGTCTAGGATTAGAAATATATGCCATTTTCAAAAAATAAGTCAATTCATTTATGGAAGAAATTATTCGTTCAATAGTTCTTGGAATTATCCAAGGACTTACTGAGTTTTTACCTGTTAGTAGTAGTGGTCACCTTGAGATAGCTAAAGTGATTTTAGGAGATGAGCGTACGGGAGAAGCTAGTATGCTGATGACCGTAGTATTGCATTTCGCCACAGCATTAAGTACTATTTTTGTGTTCAGAAAGGATATTGCTGCTATTATAAAAGGCATATTTCAATTCAAATGGAATGATGAAACCAAATTTGCAGGTATGATTGTCGCTTCTATGGTTCCTGCTGCTTTCGTGGGTGTTGTATTCAAAGATCAAATCGAAGCTCTTTTTAATGGAAATCTTCTATTAGTAGGTGGAGCATTATTATTGACGGGAATACTGCTATTCTTAGCTGATAAAGCAAAAAATACGGATAAAGATGTCTCTTGGGGACAAGCGATTATTGTTGGAATTGCCCAAGCCATTGCCATTACACCAGGCATAAGTCGCTCGGGAGCAACCATTGCAACTTCCGTTTTGCTTGGTATTGATCGTGAAAAAGCAGCTAGATTTTCTTTTTTAATGGTCGTACCCTTGATTTTTGGAGCTATCGCCAAGGATATAAAAGATGGTGCATTCCATACGGGACATATTGCTGTTGGATCACTAAGTGTTGGATTTATTGTTGCATTCATTACGGGGGTATTGGCATGTACTTGGATGATTAAAATTGTAAAAAATAGTCCGTTGAAATATTTTGCTTATTACTGTTTAGTAGTAGGTGCGGTGGCTGTAGGATATAACTTTTTAGTACTATAATATGGATTTTATATCGAAAGAAAAATTCTCAAATATTGATTTCAAATTAGGTGCTACCTTATTAGTTGATAAACCCATGAATTGGACATCTTTTGATGTTGTAAATAAACTTAGGGGTGCTATTCGACATCATCTAGGTGTCAAAAAAATTAAAGTAGGACATTCTGGAACCTTAGATCCAATGGCAACTGGATTACTCATTGTTTGTACTGGTAAATTCACTAAAAAACTTCATGAATTTCAAGATTTGGGAAAAGTATATAC
>CAZOHX010000077.1:0-8511 GCA_964579315.1 uncultured Saprospiraceae bacterium | reverse complement strand
GTATGACAAATGATATTTTTATCACACAAAATCCCACAACATAACCTGCCCCGCCTACGTTTTTCCCTCGAATAAGTGTAGATTATCATCTAAAAGTGTACCTGTCAGAACAAGGTAAAAGTATAAAATAAAAAAAGAGTCAAGAATAAATCCTGACTCTAAGTGTAAAAACGGTTTATGGAAAGTCAATAAATCGTATGCAGAGCATACGCCTTATCGATGATTCTATACTTTTTTTAGGATATGTGTGTAATGTAGAAAAAACATTACTGCATGGAGACTGGTTTTTAAACCTAGGTGCAAGTTATATGTAAATTTCGATAAAGTCAAATAATTAACATATCAAAAAGTTTTCGGTACGTATCATTGAGGGATGGGTAGGTCAACTCAACTGCACAGCACTCCACTTATCCCCAACGGAGTTGGGGATGACTCAACGGCTCATCAAAAATATACTCCATCCCACCAAACTTCAATTAACAACTATCTTAAACCAATCCACCTGTTCATGAAAACTTAATATTTCAATCAAATAAATGCCCGTAGGAATATTTTCAACAGAAATATAATTTTCGTTACCAAATATAGGTTGTTCAAGTATCAAAACACCTTGAAGGGAAAATAATTTTACGGATTTAACGAGGTCTTTTCCTTTGATATATAATTGATTTGAAACAGGATTGGGATAAACACCTATTTTCTGAGCAGAAGGGAATATGGTAGGATTGGGAGTTAACTCTTCAATTGAGAAGTCGCTAAAAAGAACAATTTCGTCTCTTAGGTCATTTGAAAACAGCAAACTTCTATAAATCCCCCACTTGGGACGAATAAACTCTGCACCGCTTTTCCACATTCGTATAGCATCATCTTTATAATCCAAAATAACACTTTGGTCGATCAATCTCATTAATTGAATATGATAACTACCTTGCTCTCCAAAAGTCACAGTTTCTACACATTCCACCCAAAAACCTTTTAAATGAGCCAAATTGATTGATTTCAAAGTGGTTGATGAACTATGTTCAGCATATCTCAATTCAAGTCTATCAGGATTTCCTTTTCGAGCAGTCAATGTAATTTGCGGAATAGAGTGCTCTGTTCCCCCTACGGCTTTTAATTGATGCAAATGAGTAAATTTCTTAGAAGGTTTAAATCTTTGATCCAATTTAAATTTCCAACGATAGACAACGGTTTCTCCCATTCTACCAATTAATTTTTCAGGAGATTTATCATAGGTTTTTATTTCAGTACGCTGCCTATCTGTATGAATACATCTATCATTATCGGGGGTTACGTGTGCGTAAAACTGAAATACAAATTTATTCAAAGTAGAATCCCATATTTCCGAAATATGGCGACCGAAATCGGGGTGACTACAATCTGGTGTTTCAACGACATTATAATTTGGAGCAAACACACTATTAATTAATTCATACGTATGACCTTGCCCATCTGCATTCAAAACAGTTTGACATTGCAATGAAAAAGAAAAATAGCACAAAAACCAAATCAAAATATATTTCATACGACAAGATAGCAAAAAAAAATAAGAGTGTGTGACAAAATGTGGGAATCCATACCATTTGGTAGGCAGGATCGGATAGTGCCGCAGCTACGCTGCTATTTTTCTATTCATTGCCCGTTGGGCTATGGATAGTATCGTGGCTTTGCCACTTTTAAACTTAGTGTGGCAATGGACTATTGTAAAACCAAAATCTCCCACTATATGTCACGCACTCAAAAAATAAGATTCGCCTAAAAATAGGAAAAGAGCCTTGCGTTGCCACAAAAACTCTTTTACTAAAAATGAATCAACTTATCTTAATAAAATTATGTATCACTTTATCCGAAATCATCGAATCTAATATTTTCTCTTGGTACACCCAAGCTATCTAAACTACTCATGATGGAACCTGCCATTGCTGGTGGACCACAGAAGTAGTATTCTATTTCTTCTGGTTCTGGATGATTTTTCAAATACTGCTCGTATAACACAGGCATAATATAACCTTTAAAACCATCTCCTTCATCATCAATATTCTCTTTAACTTTCCAATTATCTTCTGGTAAGGGATTATCTAAAGAAATATAAAACTTAAAGTTAGGAAATTCTTTCTCAATTGCCCTAAAATCATCAATATAAAATAATTCTCTCTTTGTACGACCACCATACCAATAAGAAACTTTACGATTGGTAGTCTTTAAAGTATGGAATAAATGAAACAAATGCGAACGCAACGGAGCCATACCTGCTCCCCCTCCAATATATACCATTTCCTTGTCAGAATCATTGATAAAAAATTCACCATAAGGACCTGAAATCGTCACCTTATCTCCTGGTTTCAAACTAAATACGTAAGAAGAGCAAATTCCAGGATTGACATCCATCCAACCATTTTTAGCTCTATCCCAAGGCGGTGTTGCGATACGAATATTCAACATTACAATATTGCCTTCCGCAGGATGATTTGCCATAGAATAAGCTCTAAAAATAGGCTCTGGATTTTTCATTTTTAAAGGCCAAAGATTAAATTTGTCCCATTCCGATTGAAATTCATCAGGTTTTTTACCCATTCTAGGATGAGAAGTAATATCAAAATCTTTATAATCCACTTCGATTGCAGGCACGTCAATTTGAACATATCCCCCAGCTTGAAAATCTAAAGTTTCACCTTCTGGCAATTTAACCACAAATTCTTTAATGAAAGTTGCTACATTATAATTAGAAACCACTTCACACTCCCATTTCTTAATTCCAAAAATTTCTTCTGGAATTTGAATTTTCATATCTTCTCTTACCTTAACTTGGCAAGCCAATCTCATATGATCCGCAGCATCTTTTCTAGAAATGTGATTCAATTCTGTAGGCAAAATCTCACCACCCCCTTCTAATACATGACACTCACACATGGCACACGTACCACCACCCCCACATGCAGAAGGCAAGAATATTTTCTGGGCTCCCAAGGCAGACAATAAAGATGCACCTGGTTTTACAACCACGGGCTTTGACTCATCCCCATTGACAATAATTTTAACATCTCCCTGCGGCACTAATTTTTTTTGAGCTATAAGCAACAATAATGACAAAGCCAATATGACTGCACTAAAAACAATCACAGCCATTAAAACGGGATTAAGAACTAAATATACCATTTATAAATACTTTAAATCTTTAAATTTAATAAAATATACTACAAATCAATCAATGACCTGTAATAGAAGCTGGATCAATTCCCATCAATCCCATAAAAGCCATTCCCATTAATCCTGTAATTAAGAAGGCTATCCCCAATCCACGTAATGGAGCAGGTACATCCGAGTAGCGAATTTTTTCTCGAATAGCAGCAATAGCGATAATGGCTAAAAACCATCCAAAACCAGACCCCAAACCAAAAGCAATAGACTGAGTAAAATTATACTCTTTAGAAATCATAAATAAAGATCCCCCTAAAATAGCACAATTTACAGTTATCAATGGCAAAAATATACCCAAAGAATTATATAATGAAGGAGATACTTTCTCGACAACCATCTCTACCAACTGCACCATTGATGCAATTACTGCAATAAATAAGATAAATCTCAAAAAGGTCAAATCCAAACCAAAGATACTTGTTGTTTCCTTTAATAAGTACTCATTGATCAACCAATTCATTGGAATAGTGATACCCAAAACAAAAATCACGGCCAATCCCAATCCAAAAGCTGTTTTTACAGATTTTGAAACTGCCAAATATGAACACATACCTAAAAAATATGCCAAAGCCATATTTTCAATAAAGGCTGATTTGATAAATATATTTATAAATTCTACCATTTCAAATATTTTTTAAAATTATACTTTAATTAAGATACGTCCACTAAATCTTTTCTCCAAGATCTATGTACCCAGACGATAATACCGATTACGAACATTGCAGAAGGAAACAATACCATTAAATTATTGGGTTCATACCATCCAAATAGTGTGCTATGAGTTGTATCGATTAGATATTCAGAAGTTTTTCCAATAATTTTATAATTAAATAGTGTTCCCTTTCCTAGTAACTCTCGAAAAAAGGAAATAATTATTAAAATAATTCCATATCCAAGCCCATTGCCTATACCATCCAAAAATGATTTCCAAGGAGTATTCGCCATAGCATATGCTTCCAAACGCCCCATTACGATACAATTGGTAATTATCAATCCGATAAATACGGAAAGTTCCTTATAGATTGGATAATTCACAGCCTTCAAAGTAAGCTCTACTATCGTCACCAAAAAAGCTACAATAATCAATTGCACAATCATTCTCACCTGTGATGGGATTGTATTTCTTAATAAAGATGTAACGAAGTTAGACAAAGCAACGACTAGGGTGACAGCAATAGCCATAACTACGGCTTTAGCCATCAAAGTCGTAACGGCCAATGCCGAGCAAATACCAAGTATTTGCACCGTAATTGGATTATTTCCATCCAATGGATCGGTAATTAACGCTCGCTCTTTTTTACCGAATATTTCTGTTTTTTCCTTAACCATTATAGTTTATATTTTAAAAAAATGAATCAAATTTCACTAAATTGATTATTTTTTATGTTTTTCAAAATATGGTTTATAAAAATTCATACCTTTTTTCATCATGTCTGAAACTCCTAAAGAAGTAATGGTAGCTCCAGAGATAGCATCTACTTGATGAGCAGGATTTTTTACGCCCCCTTTCACTACTGCTACGGATGTATATTTATTACCCTCGAATAATTTCTTTCCAATAAATTGCTTACCAAAACTAGGATTATCCTTGATTTCTGCTCCAAGACCAGGCGTTTCTCCTTTGTGGTCGAATGCTACCCCAGCAACAGTATTCAAATCTGAATTTACTGCCACAGATCCCCAAATTGCATCCCAAAGTCCTTTACCTCTGACAGAAAAAATATAATACTCATCACCCTTATCATCTGTATAAATAAATAAAGGAGCTACTCTTTCCGATTCTGGTTTTTTAAATTCATCAGATAGCTTAATTTTTTCAGCTTTCACATTATCTACCACATTCCCGTTGGCATCCAAAGAAATTTGTTTAATTTTTTTATCAAACAACTCCAAAACCTGATCATCAGTCATCGAATTCAAATCTTGATCCAAATGATCACTAATAGATGATAATATGGACCGCTTATTAAATACAGCCGCATTCTTTTCGTGAATTTCCTTCAATCCTGTTGACATCAAGGAGAGTACAAGTGCAACGATTGAAGTCATCACCAATACAAATATTATTACATAATTATTACTACGCACGTTTCAATCTTTTTTTAATATGTGAATCAATAATGAAATAATCAATCAATGGAGCAAACACGTTCATAAATAAAATTGCCAACATCCATCCTTCTGGATAAGCAGGATTAAATACACGAATCATCATTCCTATCATACCTATTAAGAAACCATAAATCAATTTCCCTTTAGGTGTAGATGCCGCAGTAACGGGGTCAGTTGCCATAAATGCCATTGCAAAAAAGAAACTTCCCATGTAAAACTGATAATACCAAGGGACTGCAGCAAAAGAGCCAGGGGCTCCAATTCCGTTCATCATCAAAGCAGTCAATGCCGCTCCAATTAACATAGAAAGCATAATTCTCCAACTCGCAATTTTGGTTACCAATAAAAATATAGCTCCTAAAATAATGAATGGCTTAGATGTTTCTCCAATAGAGCCAGGAATCAATCCCCACCACATATCAGAAGGTGAATAATGTTTCGTTACCTCTTCCCAACCCCCATGAGATGCTAATCCCAGTGGAGTTGCACCAGAAAAACTATCGATAACTTTTCCACCACCTGCACCAAATTGTTCCCAACCTAAAGCACCAAATAAACTATCAAACATATGATGAGCCCATCCATAAACTTCTCCAACATGTCCATTTATGCCTGAGACCCAAACACTATCCCCTGAGATATGCGTTGGATAAGCAAAAAATAAGAAAACCCGTGTCAATAGAGCCACGTTAAAAACGTTCATACCTGTTCCCCCAAAGGCTTCTTTACCTATTATTACTGCAAAAATTATTGCAACAGTTAGCATCCACAATGGAATATCTGGTGGCATAATTAAGGGTATCAATGCTCCCGATACCAAATACCCTTCCTGAATAGGGTGTCCTCTTCGAGCAGCATAAACAAATTCAACTCCAAGTCCTACCAAATTTGAAACAACAAAAATAGGTAACAACTTAATAAAACCATGAATTAATTTCAAATGCCAACCATCCCACACTTCTGTGTATTGACCTAAAGCCAAAAAATGTTGATGTCCGATATTAAAAGCACCAAATAAATAAGCCAATTGCAGAGCAATAACTACAAAAAACATAGTTCTTTTCAAATCTATACCATCACGGATATGGACTCCTTCTTTTGTAACAGTATTTGGAGAAAAAACCAAGGTATATAATCCATCATAAATTGTATGCAACAATTTAGACTTCTCCTTATTGGGTTCAATCTTCTGAATAAATTTTAATAGTTTCTTCATTTATAATAGAAAGTTCTGTTTTTCAATTTTAATAATGAGTTATCCTTCAATGCGCATCATATCCAAACCTTGACGCAATATTTTTTGCAACGGTTGCTTTGAAGAGCATACATATTCACAAATAGCCACATCTTCTTCTGTCAATTCATAAATTCCCAATCCTTCCATTCTTTCAAAATCTTTCACCAATATAGCTTTCATAAGATGCTGCACATAAATATCCATGGGCAAAACTTCTTCATATTGACCTTGCATAACGAAAGCCCGAAATTCTCCATGAGTATTGGTATCCACTTTGACTTTTTTCTTAGAAAAATAGCTAAAAAAGGATCTTGATGCTGTAGGCAATGCTTGTGCAGATATTAACCAGCCAAACAAATCATAATGATCACCTTCTTCAATTACTGAGATTTGATTATCTCTAAAATTCAAGAAACCATTTTTATTAATTTTTTTTCCTGAAAGTAAATCTCCAGAAACGACTCTTACATGCTCTTTTGAAAGATTCCCTTTCAATAAATCTCCTACATTCGCACCGATATATGTTTTGACATAACAGGGATTATCTAATTCTGCACCTGTTAAAGCAACTATTTTTTCTGCATTGTATTTTCCATTAAGGAATAATTCTCCAATAGTAATCACATCTTGAACGCCTAATGTCCAAACCGTTTCGTTGGCATTAATGGGAGCAATATGATGAATTTGTACACCTACATTCCCAATTGGATGCTTTCCAGAAAAGCTATGAATATCCACACCTTTTGCTTGAGAAAAAATTGAATCCGAAGCATGACCTGAACGACCATCTACACCCAAGTGAACTTTTCCA
The DNA here is from genome assembly GCA_964579315.1 of uncultured Saprospiraceae bacterium. Taxonomy (GTDB): domain Bacteria; phylum Bacteroidota; class Bacteroidia; order Chitinophagales; family Saprospiraceae; genus CAMZLN01. The sequence goes on along the minus strand of CAZOHX010000077.1, from coordinate 1,153 downwards.
CTTGTCAATTTCCCTAGGACATCTAATCCCTTTTGAAAAGCATCTCCACGCCCCTTTACAATAAAATTTAAATCTGGAGCTAACGGTGCTGTATCAAAAGTTGATATAAAAATATTTTTAGGAATAACGGATGTACTCGCAACCAAATCATAAGGTCTTTCATTGATATGTGCCCAAACACCTGCTTCTGTCATATAATTGACCAAGGCATTTCTATCGGCATTGTTTAAATCAAAAGAAGGAAATGTTTTGGAAGTGAAATTTCCATCTGCTTCAATAATTACCTCTTGAATCGAACGTTTTTCACCTCTTTTCACATCCACTACCCTACCACTTACTGGAGCAACATATTTGATTTCAGGTCGTGTTTTATCAAAAAATAAAACATCCCCAGCGACTACAGTGTCACCAGCTGAAACCACTACTTTAGGGATAGGTGCCATCCCAATAAAATTTTTAGGTTGTAGAGCAAACATTTTACTTGATACGTTAGAAATTTCTTTCTTTGCATCTCCTAAAATGTTAATATCAAAACCCCTTTTTAGGTTGTATGAATTACTTGACAATATTCCAATATTTTAATAAAAAAATAATCTATTTAATGCATTGCAAGAACGATTATTAAATAGCGCCGCAAATATAAACTATACTACGTTCAAAAATGAATAATTTTATCTTTGTTTTTTTTTGTTTCTCTATTTAGATAAATTATAAATAAGACCTATTAAACTAGCATTTTAAATCCAAATTTAAATGTTTTGAATTTGTGACTATTCAAAGGTTTTGATTCGCATGTCAAATCACTAATCCATATTTTTTATCGACTTTCAATAAAAAACCTTTTTTTTGGGGATATACAATATTTTTTATATATTTGCACTGAAAACGAGATTATCAATAGCATACTATGAAATTACTAAACACATCTAAGACTCATATTGGGTCAATTTTGCTATTCATGGAATGTTATTATTAGATATTTTTGGTGCAATAAGTCACCTTAAAGATGTTTTGTGGTCATCTTTTCATACATATCTTCGGATATTTATGTAATTCCATGAGTGGTAGATCGGACGTATCTACTACTCATTTTTTTTGAGTGCGTGACAAAAAGTGGGATTTGAACAAATTCTATTTTAAATATTCGCCATTC